>JAIRLZ010000197.1 GCA_031259035.1 Treponema sp.
CACCTGCGCGGCGCGCGCCGCGTATATTTCCCGCAACGAGCGTCTTATAAGCGGGGGCTATTATTCTCCGGACATTCTTGTTTATGCCTACGGCCCCTTCAAACGCGCCGCTCTTAACGAAACAAACGCCGCTGATTGGCAATTTTTAACGCAACAGAATCTCGCCCTCCCTGGCGCCACTGTTTCCCGCGTACTGCCGTCCATGCTTGAACGCAAATGGGGGCGCATTCTGCTTTTCGGCGGCACAAACACCGACGCCATACGGGGGTTTGCCACCACCGCCGCCTATTCAGCGGCAAAAACCGGGCTCGGCGTTTTGGCAAAATCGGTTGCAAAAGCCGCGGGCGGCGCGGGGGTCACGTGCAATGTCATTTGTCCCGGGCTTACGGACACCGAATACGCCAATGAAGCGGTCCGCGCCTACAATCGCGACAAAAGCCCATCTGGAAAATCCCTGTCCTCCAAAATGGTGGCGTTAACCGCGATGTACGTATTGGCGAACCGCTCCATAAACGGCGCCATTATACCTGTCGATGAAGGCGTAGTCGTGTAGGCGTTTTTACCTTGCAACCCGTGCGGGCAGCCTATACATCGTGGTTTTTACAGCGCGAAATGGCGCAAAACCTACACGCACAATAGCCGGCTCGACCCGCTGGATAAAAATCGCGTGACATCCGCCAGGTGAGGCATTGCCGGCATTCCGCCGCGTTTCTGGACGCACAACGCCGCGGTCGCGTTCGCAAAAGTGACAAAATCCGTCAGGGAGCGGGAGTCTACATCTTTCAATGCGTTGCGGGTGAGCCCGCGCTCCACTATTTGGAACAGAAAACCGCCCAAAAAAGCGTCGCCCGCGCCAGTGGCGTCAATCACCGGCACATGCCACGCCGGAACAGTCGCCGAGGTTTTTGCCGTATATGCCGCAGCGCCCTTGCGGCCCAGCGTCACCGCCACACAGGAACACCCCCGCTCCAGCAACTTTTCCGCGCCTTTCTCACAACAGGTCTCGCCGGTCAGCAAGGGGAGTTCTTCTTCGCTGAGCTTGATGACGTCCGCATATGCCGCCGCATCACGCATCATCCGAATGGCTTCGTCCGTGCCGCGCCAAAGTTTGGCGCGGTAGTTGGGATCGTATGAGACAATCGCGCCGGAAGCGCGGGCCAGGGCGGCCGCCTCCAGCGTGGCCTGCCGCGCCGGCTCTTCGGTGAGGGACAGGGAGCCAAAATGAAAAATTCCGCACCGCTCAATAATGTCACGCGGCAATTCTTCCGTACGCAGGCGTGTATCCGCGCCGGGTTTGCGGGCAAAAGCGAAACTGCGCTCGCCCTCGGCGTTCAAACTGACAAAGGCAAGCGTCGTAAAAGCGCCTTCGTCAACGACAAGCCCCGACGTGTCAATATGTTTGCCATGTAAGGTTTCCCTCAGAAAATCTCCGTGCATATCCGCGCCCACTTTGCCGATAAAGGCGGCGCTACAGCCAAAATTCGCAAGCGCGGTCAGCATGTTTGCCGGCGCGCCGCCCGGATTCTGCTCAAAAAGGCGCATTCCGTTTTGACTTACACCCGCGTATGTGAAGTCGATCAACAATTCGCCCAGCGCGACGACATCAAACACGGCCTCCCCTCCTCGACAGCAGATCATCGTACGCGGTATGTCGCAATGAGCGCGACGCGGAAAAAATCCCAGCGGCGGCTGAAGTCGCTCGCAACCGGATGCAGCAATTCGTTTTTCCATTGCCCTAGAACCATGATGGTGACGTTTTTCGGCAGTTTGAAGTCTGCGGCGAGCGACAAGGTTATTTCCGGACCGCGGTCTGTGAGGCTTCCGCCGGTATACGGATTGTAGAACGGTTCTTTCAGTTCAAACATCACTCCAACCAAATCAATAAAAAGCGGCATTTGATACCCTAGCAAAGCGGAAAAATAATAAGAAAAAGCGTTTTGATTCACGCCGTCATCGTTTTCATAATACCATGACTCATGTCCCCGCGCTCCGGTATAGTTCTGGAAGCTGATTTCATTGTAAACCTGCATCACAACATGGCGCCAGTCGCCGGGAAAAAGGGCGGCAAGATCGAACTGAATGGTCGCCCCTGCGTGGGTGTTCCACACAACGCCATTCAAACCGGGTCCATCCACCCCTTCATCTTCATCGGAATCCGAAGATTTGCGGTATACGCCCATGCCTTTCATGGGGGCGCCGAACAGCGGATAATTCCAGCCGCTTCCCAGTCTCGCGCCGAGCGACACCGTAAAAAACGCGATGGGCGTCCAAACCGCATCGGCGAGGATGCCGCATGAAATCGGCGATACATTCGCGCCGAGTTTCAGGTTGATGTTGTTCCCGGATACAAGCGGGCCTTCCCCTTGTAAAAAAGGAAACACGAAACTCTGCGCAATGGCGGCTTGCGCTTCCGGCAGAGAAGATGTCCTCAGCGATAGATCGGTATGCGCTTCCACTGATGAATCTTCAGCCCACACCGGCAGCGCGAGCGCGAAACAAATAACGATGATTTTCTTCATTTTCTCTCCTCTGGATTTGCATTGCGTCCTTTTGAGAGTTCTCTGAGAGTTCTCTGAGAGTTTCCCCTGGACGTTTGAAACCCTTCTTCCTTGATGGCGCGGGCATACAACCCGCATATAATCTATCTCCTGAAAGTATAGCGAGATTCCTATAAATTTTGTAGGGCTTTTGTAACAATTTTTGGATAAAATCCAGCGGCGTTTACGGCAATACCGCTTACCGCGATGAAAGACGCGACGAGCCCGGCGTTAAAAGAAAAACCGGCCATGACGAGAACGAGCGCCGGAAAAGCGAGAGACGGAGGTACAACGGCAAGCGCGGCAAAAGGCGGAACAAACGATTCGTTTGCCGCGGCTGCACCATATAACAAAAAGCGCGGCAATGGACGCCTACGATACTGAAGCCTTTGTACCTATCGGACGAGTTCGGGCGGTGATACGAGAGATCGGGTAAATTTCGCATCTTAGAAAAAATTACGTTGATTTACCTTTATCAATAGAGCCTGTTCCAAAACGCGAGCTACATTTAACCCGGATGCTGCTAGCAACCGCTTCATAGCGCTTTACACTTCTTTAACAGTAACCTTCATTCGCTCTGCGCCCGCTCATGCGCCCGCCGCTCATATTTTTACATTTTCTCCGCCGCATCTTTCAGTGTTGAATAGAACGACACGAGTCGCGGTGCCATTTCATATTCCGACAAATCTCCGGTCAGCACGGTGTCTTTCGCTTCATAAGCCGCCAAAAGTTCATTAAGGGCGTTGGTGAAGTCGTCAATAAACCGCGTCAAAGGAACGGAATCTATGGCAATGGCGTCTATTTCAAGACCGGTTTGTTTCAGCAGGGACAACAGTCTCAAGAGTTTTTCCGTGATATGGGAGAAAAGCCGCGTGGTTTCCAAAGCCCGCTTGTCTTTGCCGGTTTGCAAGTCAAGGGGCAGGTCTTCCAACCGTGAAACGATTTCTGACACCAACACACTACAGTTGATAATTTCCCGCTTTGGATCCTCAAACTCCCTCACCCGTTCCTCCAGCAGTTTTAAGGCGCCGGTTGGAGAAAGCCCCTCGCCCGCTAAACTGGCGTCAACGGATTTTGCAATATCCCCTAGTTGCTCTTTAAGAAAGTTCGCCGCCGCGCTTGATTCAAAGTCGGCTCTTATCATTCTTTTCTCTTCAAAGGAGGCGTCTTCCGACGCTTCCAATGCGGATTTTGCGCTCATAAGCGCTTCAATCGCAAAATCCCGCAATGAAGAGATACGTATATTGACTGATTGGAACCCACTTAATTCCCGTTCAAACGCCGCGGGAATGTCTTCAACCTGAACAGGCTCGGCGTCTAGTATGACGCCGCTGATACGGCTGCCCGTACCATCAAGCCAGTTTTCTATGCCTGCAAGCAAATCGCCTATAGTTTTTTCATTTTCAAGGATAATTCCGGCGTCTTGTCCATTAATGAGTATTTCCATATCATCTGCCGCCATTGTTGTTTTGCCGGCTGAAATTTTCCAAAGAGTTTGACATTTGTTCCATCCGGTTATAGGCGTTTTCCATCTGGCTGTATTGCATACGCAACGCGGCTTCTTTTTCCGCAAGCTGCTTGTCTAACGCCGTTATGCGTTGCTCGTCCGCCTTAATGCGGGAATCAATAGTCGCGGTTCTTATAAAGATAAGGCCGCCGGTTTCCACATAGGGTCTGGTAAGGCTTTCGAGCGTGTACGCTACGCCGCTGTCAACGATAAGGTCGCCATTGGAGTCAAACCCGAAAAGCTGTTGCAGTCCGGCAAGGTTCATTTCCAAGGCTTCGTCAAGTTTCTTTTCGTCAATTTCAAGGTAGCCCCGCAAGCGGGACGGATCGTAGCCGCCGCCGCCCATGCGCATATCAGTGCCAATGCCATATTTGGCGAGCATCTCCGTTCCGGTTGCGGTGGGATACGGCGCCGTCACGGCGTTCTGCATGGCGTTCTTGTATTGGGTCAGGGTAGAATCCCCGGCAAACGCGCCCATACGGTTGCGCATCGCTTCCTGCTCTTCTTCCGATAAATAGGAAAGTTCCTGCACAATGCGGTCGTCGTTACGGGTAAGAACATTTATTTCCGCCATGACTCTGTTGTAATTGCCTACAAAACTAATGATGGCGTCTTTTATGGTCTCTCTGTCAGCTTCAACCGCTATGCGTACCGGCGTCTCGGATGGTTTCTTTACCATTATGGTGACGCCAGGCAGAAGGTCGTCGATGGTATTGGTTGCGCGGGACACATTGATTCCGTCCATAGAGACAACCGCGTCTTGCGCAACGGAAACAGGATTCACCGGCTTATAGTTGATGGGATCGCTCGGATCCATGATCTGGACGCGCCGGATCGACACGTCGCGGTGCGTATTTTTATTGACAATATTGAGGGAAACAATGGTTTTGCCGATCCCGGAATCGGGAATCTGAAAAGAAACCCGAGTAAAGCCGGCGGCATCCTCTATCGGCGCAAGCTGAATACTCGCGCCATCCGAAAAAGTCAAGGACAACACGTTCATATCATCAATACGCTCAGGCGGTTCAGGCGGTTTCCATTCAGGAATGGGAACCGAAGAGGGCGCGTTGTCAATGACAATGCCGTTGAAGGTTACAGAACCCGTCTTGGGTATGGAGGGCCCGGGTGGAGGTTCCACTTTAGGCGGCGGCTCAGCCGGAAGGACTTGTACAGCCGTCTCAAAAAAGATCGTCAACCCCTGGCTTACAACCGTGTTATCAGGAAAAGCTATGGAAGCGCCGCCTGTCGCGCTTACTTTGAGGCTGTCATTGTCAACAGCGACCAATTGCGCCCCAACCTGTTCTCCGGTTTGTCCTGCGTCTTGTACAACATCATCCACGCCAACGAGCGTTATGGCGACATCTTGCAAGTTGATCTGTTGTTCCAATATGCCGCTCTTGAGCGCCATATCTAACGCCGCGTCAGAGAAAATAAGCTTGTTCTCCCCTCCACTGATTTTTGATTCGATAAGGAGGGACTTTTTTCCGCTCTGCACCGTTACAAAACTCGCCTCTATCTTGCCCTTGCCTCGCCGGTTAAGAGCATCGACAAACTCTTTGAGAGATCCGCCCTTGAAACCAAATGAGATATGTTCTGGTCCTGAATCAAAGGTATAGGCGCCCGCTTCTACCGCAAACGAATCATCCAAAGGCGGGGAAAGAAACCGGTCCGCCTGCGCAATTCGCTTGATCGTGAATTCTTTTGTCTGGGGCGCGGTTTGGCGCACTGCGCTGCCCGTCAACACTGAAGCGTCTGAAGAGGTGATAACTCGGTCGTTAAAAGGGTTTTGAAAGGAATAAAGCTGGCGGGCGCTATCCCGCAGGGAAACCATGCGTCTGTTTACGTCTTGCCAATAGGTCTTTTGCGCTTGTAACTGTTCTTTTTCCTGCTCCGAGCGATCCCGTGGGATACGCTCTATTTTCATGAGACCTTCTACGATTCTATCGGTGTTAAACCGGCTTGAAACGCCGGGCATGTAAACATCTGACACTACATCAACTCATCAAATAAACCGCCTAAGGTTTCTTTAATTTTACTATGAACTCTGCGCAGTTCTTCCGGCGGCAGAACATTCACCACTTTGTTAGTTTCAGGATCAATGACCTTGACGAGTATCTCATGGGATTTATGATCCACCGTAAATTTGAGTTTTTTACTCAGTGTAGAACTTATCTGTCCCAGATCCTTTGCCGCTTTGTCAACATCCAACGGCTCCACGTTCTTCTTGGGTGCGGATAAACCTACCTTATAATCCTTTGTCACTGAAATTTTCACCGCTCTAGTTAGAGCTAACTGAGCGCCATCGCTTCCTTGCGTATACGCTGATATGTGCAGATTCATAGCGTATCTCCTTCTGTTTTTTTTATTTTCGGTTGTTTTTGGCAAGAACTCAAGAGCGACTCTAAAAACATCGTTTTTAGAGTCGCCCGGACCATAAAGAGACGACATCCAGAAGTCTCTTTGTTCAGTTTTTTAATAAAGAAACTATAAGAGTTGCACCGCCACCTGAGGCTGCGTATTAGCTTGCGCGAGAAGCGCGGTTCCGGTACGCGCCAGAATAGTATTCTTGGTG
>JAIRLZ010000261.1 GCA_031259035.1 Treponema sp.
TGAGTATCTTGAACAATTGCTGTTCCAATCGGGATTTACCGCTCAAACGGAATCCTCGGCGGCTGATCCTTAACAATTTTAATGCGCTCGCCCTAACAACTGGGGTGTATTCTGGACACGCCTAAACGCTGACTCGAAAAATTTAAAAAAAATGAAAAAAAAGTGAAAAAACAGTTGACAAAGTCAACATACTGTTGTATTATATTGTTATGTCTTTTAATGAAGAATTTGCCGCTTACAGGGAATGGCTCAACCGGCATGAGAAATCAAAAATCACAATAGAGAAGAACATACGGGATATCATAAAATTTCGAGTGTTCCATGGGAAGGGCTTGGAAACGATAACAAAGCGGGATATCTTGGTCTATAAAGACCATCTTATTAAAAAATACAAGCCGGCAAGCGTTAATTCCTACCTTATTTCGGTAAATACTTTTCTGAAATTCACAGAGCGGGATGCCATGCGGGTAAAGACGGTCAAAATTCAGCGCAGAAACAGTCTGGACAATGTGTTGACTGAAGAAGAGTACTCCGCGCTGTTAAAATGCGCGGAAAACCGGAAAAACAAGCGGCTTTACTATCTTATCAGGACGCTCGCGTCAAGCGGCATTCGAGTAGGCGAACTCCAGTACATTAAGACCGAGATTCTTAAAACGGGAAAAACCTATGGCTGCAGCAAAACCAAAGTGCGCGAAATTATCATACCCAAGAATCTCTGCAATGAATTGAGGGACTATTGCGCAGAACGGCATATTACGGGAATTATCTTTCATGGAAAACAAGCCGACGCGCTTATCGACAAAGCCCGCATCTGGCGGGAATTAAAACAGCTTGCAAGAGCGGCGGGCGTTCCTGAAGAAAAAGTGCACGCCCACAATTTTCGCCATTTCTTCGCAAAGCAATTTCTGTCCGAATACCACGATATTGTGGATTTGGCCGATATTCTTGGACACAATTCCATTGAAACCACCCGCATTTACACCCGAACCAGCCGGCAGGAAAAACAGGCGCGTATTGACGCGCTTAATTTATAGTCCGAACATTGCGGCAGGCGTCTGAGCCTGTTCCAAAACGGGCGGAGCGACAGTTTTGGGAAAGCGCCTTTTGAGAGATGTTTTTTTATGTTGAAAAACCTTCTTTATAAACGGGGGGAAAATGGAAAATAATTGCGAAGAAAAAGCGGCGCTGAATGGAGCGGAATGGCGGTTGGATGTATATGTCCACACAAAGCCCCCATACGTCCGCCAAAACATCTCCGAAGCCCCGCCTCGCAAAGCGCAGACTCGCACGTTGCGGGTTTGTCGCCGTTGGAACATCAAAACAGCGTTTGTCGCCGTTATGATAAGTGTGGTTTCCCTCAACTGCCTTCGCGCCCAAACAGCGGAGGAAGGCGTTGTTCGTCATACAGAAAAAGCGGCGGAATCCCCAGCGGCTGCGGAGTCCGCAGACTCCGCAGGAGGCGCCGCTAGTCAGCGGACGGCGCTCATTGAGTTTGCCATGAAACACCAAGGAATACCCTACCGCAGCGGCGGGTCAACCGTGAAGGGGTTTGATTGTTCGGGCTTTGTGTGGTTTGTGTACCGCAACGCCCTCAACATGGACATTCCCCGCTCTTCACGGGGACTATGGTCGTCGGATGCAAAGACCGTCAGATTGGAAGACGCCTTGCCCGGTGATGTTCTCGTATTCTCCGCTAAAAAAGGAGGCTCCGGTTCAATAAACCACACGGCGATTCTTGTAGACAAGGCTTCCATAATACACGCGGTTTCCAGTGGGCCAAAACGGGGCGTCATCATTTCCCCTATTACCGACGGGTATTTTGCCCCGCGCCTTGTGGGGGTTAAAAGGTTTCTTCTGGACGAGTGAAGGACTTCCCTCACCGCCCGAACGCTTTGTCCGCCTGTTTGGTGAACCAGCCTAAAACGGCTTCCGCTCTGGTGGCGAAAGATTGCCCCACGCGATTCTTGACGCCCGGCAGGGAGAATGTCCTTGCAAAAGACGCCGAGTAGATGAGCAAGTATGCTTCAGCGTCAATCACGGCGACCACGGAACGCAGCATGTTTTTGCTTATAACCGGCACAATGCCCACGGACATAACGGTGAGGTTCCGCTGAATAAGCGCCAGCGTGTTTTCGGACGCGAAATAATCGTATTGATAGATGTTGTCCCCAAAGGTTAAATCTTTCTGACGCGCATACACGGTCAAGGAGGGGGGCGGGACAGAACGACGCGGATCGTCCGCCGGATTTTGGGTTGACGGATCGTCAATCACCTGTGAAATTTCAAAGAGGGTGCGCATACGCTTGCGGCTGGCCGAATAGTACCGCAATCCCTGAAGCGTACTAAGGGCGAGTATGTTGTTGTAAATGTCTGTCTTTTCAGCTTGCGTCCATGAAACGGCGCCAGACGGCTTTTTATACAAATAGAGGCTTTCGGTGAGAATCGTGGGATTGATTTCTTTGATGACGCCGGCTGTCAAGCGCTGTATCTGCGCGTCACGGGGAGACAGTTCAGGAACAGACGGATTTTTGGCAAGCCGCGTAATAGCTTCGCCTGCAAGCAGCGCCGCTTTCCACGACGGATCGATAAGAGTCGTGTCTGAGAAAACGCTTGGAACAAGAAATACGCCTGTCAGCGCAATATATACGCGCAAGAATATGTGTTTCATACCTGGACTCATACGTTTATGAAACAACCGAATGGAGAAAATAGTTGCAAGATTGGATGGAAAATTTGACGCGCATGGAATGACGGGACGTTGCTATGCGGATGTTTTGTGTTATAGTAATAGTATGAACGAAAAAACCGAAAGCATTCTTGAATTCGATGCAATCAGAAGCCGCGTCGCCAGTTGTTCATTCAGCGAGGAGGCGAAACGGCGCATTTTCGCCGAAAAGCCGCTTGTTGACGCGGATGACATCAGACGGCTCAAACGTTTTGTCCGGGAAACCGTTGAACGTATGAAAAGCGGAGATGAGGAAAAACAGGAGAGCCTTCCCGATATAGGGTCTCTGCTTCCGAAACTCGCGGTTGAAGGCGCGAGCCTTGAGCCTGACGAGGCGTTCGCCATAGGGCTTTTCGTTGAACGCGGCTGGACTCTTAAAAATTGGCTCGCCCCCCCTTCCTCAAAAGCCGCGCCGCTCCATTCGCTTGCCGAAGCCATACCGGACTGTACAAGCCTTGCCCGCGAGGTGTTCCGCATATTCAACAAGGATGGCGGACTCAAAGACCTGCCTGAATTTCAGGAGATAAACCGCCGGATTCGCGGACTTGCCGCCGAGCTTGAGTCCGCCGTGTCCCGGTACGCCGGCAGTGAGGAAACGCGGCGCATGTTGCAATCAACCGTGCCGTCTCAGCGGGACGGACGCGCCGTGCTTGCGGTGAAAGCCAACTTTCGCGGACGAATTCGGGGCATTGTACACGAGGTCTCAGCGACTGGACAGACCCTGTTCATCGAACCGGAAGATGTTGTTGAGAAAAACAACGAGATTCTTATTGAGAGACGCCGTCTTGACGCGGAAATCCTCCGTGTACTGCGGGAATTGACGGCAAAAATCGCCGAAAACCGTGAAATATTGGCTGATTTTTATGAAAAAATCACTGTCATTGAGGTTATACGGGCGAAAGCCCGCTATTCAAAGGACATACAGGGCGTCTTTGCGAAAGAGAGCGGCGATGGCGCCCGCGGCAGCCGGATCATCATACTCAAGCAGGCGCGCCATCCGCTGTTGGGGCGTTCCGTTGTGCCTGTCGACTTTATTATGAATGAAGGCAAACGTACGGTCATCATCACGGGGCCGAATACGGGCGGCAAAACCGTAAGCCTCAAGACCGTAGGACTCTTCGCCCTGATGAACCAGAGCGGCCTTGCGGTCCCCGCTGAAGAAGGCACAAGCCTTCCGGTCTTTGACGGCGTTTTCGCCGACATCGGAGACGAGCAGTCCATAAGCCAGTCGCTTTCAACCTTTTCCGCGCACATGATCAACATTGCGGCGATTACCGCCTCGGCTTCCGCGCAATCGCTCGCGCTGCTTGACGAACTCGGTTCCGGCACCGATCCGGAAGAAGGAATCGCCATCGCTATGGCGATTCTCGACTGCCTGATTGAAAAGCGGGTTTCCCTGATCGTCACCACCCATCATGGCGTGTTGAAAAATTACGGTTATACGCGGGAATATGTGGAGAACGCCTCGGTTGACTTTGACAGCCGGACGCTTTCGCCCACGTACCGCATTGTCATGGGCATTCCCGGCGAAAGCCGCGCCGTGGATATCGCGTCGCGTAATGGGTTGCAAGAGGAAATCATCGCAAAAGCGCGCTCCTACCTCAATGAGGAGAGGGCGGACGTGTCATCGCTCATTGCGGGACTCAAGCGGAAACACCGCGAACTGGACGCCGCCGCTGAAGAGCGCGAACAGGAAGAGAAGCGCCTGCGTGAGGAACGGCGCGCGGTTGACCTCAAGGAACTGCGGCTTAGGCAAAAAGAAATGGAGATTAAATCGGGCGAGGTGGGCAGGCTCAGAAAACTGCTTGATGAGAGCCGAAAAACCCTTGAAAATCTGGTGCGGGAGTTGAAAGAAGGAGAAATAACCCGCGAAAAAACGCTTAAAGTGAAGGATTTTCTCAATGATCTGGAAAAAAGCGTTGTGAACGAAATGAACGCTTTGGATGAAGAAGAAAAAGCGTTGCAGGCCCAAGTCAGGGAGCGCGACGACGACGATCAAACGCCGGCTTCATCCCAACCGCCGCCCTTGGCTGAAGGCGCCGAAGTGCTGGCAGCTTCCTACAGGTGCCGAGGGACGGTTGTCCGTCAGGAAAAGAACGGCTGGCTTGTGGAAATCGGCTCGCTCCGCATGACTTTTCCCGCGGAAGAGCTTACGCCGGTTCGGTCTATGCAAAACATACAAAAAAAACTCAAGCCCGCGCGTGTTGTCGCCGATTTATCACCCCGATCAACCGCAGTCATGGAACTCAACTTGCTGGGTATGCGCCTTGAAGAGGCGTTGGAAGCCTTGCAACGGCAGATAGACGCCGCCGTTTTGTCAGGGTTAAAAGAATTCGCCGTTATACACGGCAAGGGCGAGGGCGTTCTGCAAAAAGGCGTACACGATTTCCTTAAAAAAGATCATCGTATCGCTGAGTTCCACTTCTCCCGCCCGGAATTGGGCGGGTTCGGCAGAACCGACGTTGTACTGACAGCGTAGTTGAGACGGCGCCGCCGGCGCACCCCTTGCCCGCTTGGATTGAGGAACCTCAAGCGTCTTTTATAAATCCACTTTGGGCAGCGACGCGAACCCCGTCCTCTCCAGATCCTCGTCTGTGGGAATGTAGTCGGTCATAGTTTTGGCGTTATACGCCATGTACGCGCTCATATCAAAGTAGCCGGTGCCGGTGAGTCCGAAAAGGATGACCTTCTTCTCGTTTGTACGCTTGCACTCAAGGGCTTCGTCAATAGCGACCTTTATCGCGTGGGAAGACTCCGGCGCGGGCAGTATGCCTTCGACTTTCGCAAATCGTACCGCCGCGTCAAAAACCTCGGTCTGCACTTCGGCGCGGGCTTCAAGGAACCCGTCGTGGTACAGTTTGGACAGGGTTGAATTCATGCCATGGTACCGCAAGCCGCCCGCGTGGTTTGACGAGGGTATAAACCCGTTGCCGAGCGTGTACATTTTGACAAGCGGCGTGGTTTTCGCCGTATCGCCAAAGTCGTAGGCGTATTTCCCGCGGGTGAATGACGGACAAGAGGCGGGTTCCACCGCGATGAAGCGAATGTTGTTTTTTCCGGCCAACCGATCCCCCATGAACGGCGCGATGAGTCCGCCGAGGTTTGAGCCGCCGCCCGCGCATCCAATGATGACATCGGGTTTGACATCGTACTTGTCAAAAGCCGCCTTCACCTCCTGCCCTATAATTGACTGATGCAAAAGCACATGGTTCAAAACGCTGCCAAGCACGTACCGGCATTTGTCGGTTTTGACCGCCGCTTCCACAGCTTCAGAGATCGCGCAGCCTAAGGAACCTGCGGTATTCGGATCAACGGCGAGAATCTTCTTGCCCGCTTCCGTGGCGTTTGATGGAGAAGGAATAAGATGGGCGCCGTAGGTTTCAATGAGCGCTTTGCGGTACGGCTTTTGCTCGGAGCTTATTTTCACCATGTAAACCGTGAGACCAATCTCGTAAAAAGCGCAGGCCATTGCCATTGCGGAACCCCATTGCCCGGCGCCGGTTTCTGTGGTCAGCGAGGTCAACCCTTCTTCTTTCGCATAATACGCCTGAGCCGCCGCGGAATTGAGTTTATGCGAGCCGGATGTGTTTGTTCCCTCAAACTTGTAGTATATTTCGGCAGGCGTTTCCAACGCTTTTTCCAGAAAATAGGCGCGGACAAGAGGCGCGGGTCTGTAGGCGCGATAAAACGCCTGCAATCCTTCCGGTATGGCGATGAACGGCGTTGTCTCGTCCAACTCCTGTTTGATGGCTTCCTTACAGAACACCGGCGCCAAATCGTCTGCGGTTGCGGGTTTTAATGTTCCCGGATGTAGAAGCGGATCGGGTTTATCCTTCATAAAAGCCCGTAAATTGAGCCATGACGAGGGTATCTCATCTTCGGCTAAATAAAGTCTGGTCGGCATTTTCTTTGGCATTGTTTTCTCCTTATTAATGCTTTTTAATGCTTTGTCATACGAGGCTTTCCCAAAACGCGCCTTTGGGCGTCAGCTTTTGGGAAAGCGGCTTTGCCTTTCCCGAAACCAACCCGAACATAGTTCGCGTTTTGGGAAAGGCTCATGCTTTTTGCGCCGCAATGCATAACGCTTCTTTATATAGAAACATATTGTTGATTTTTTGTCAAGTGATTTTGAGAGAAAATTTGTAAAAAATTTTGATCGGCTCTTGACTATTTTGTTTGAAACAGCTATAGTAAGACATTAATCCCCTGTAGCTCAGTTGGCAGAGCAAGTGGCTGTTAACCACTGGGTCGGCGGTTCAAGCCCGTCCGGGGGAGCGCAAAGTCCGTCCATCAGGACGGGCTTTTTTTTAAGAATTAGCTCATTTTGGCAAGAATGACGCATAGGCGATTATATGTCATGGAAAAGCCAAAAATGTCCGTGTCAACAAACTGTCAACAAAGTGTGGTATCGGCAACGCCCAGCGTTGCTACAGCTGTTCCCACAAAATGGGTTTGGCGGGAGGTTGCGGTGGCGGCATGTTCCTTACCGCATACACCAAGAGTGAGAAGGCCAATCTATCCAAGGCCGAGCGAAATGAAATCGCCAAGATGATTGTACGGCTGGAGCATGGCTTGAAGGAGCAAGAGGGCAAAAATGAGTGTATACGAGAGTATCATGCAGGGCTTGAATGAAGCCCTTGAATACCAGCAGGGGAAGATCAACGCCCGGAACGTAAAAATGACCATAAAACCGGTGGGCATCTTCAACACGGAGGACATCAGGCAAATCCGGCGACGGACCGGGT
>JAIRLZ010000287.1 GCA_031259035.1 Treponema sp.
GCGCGAAGCGCAACAGACTCCTCAGACATGAATAATCTCCTTGTCAAAGGTTTTTCCGAATTCCTTCACCGCGTTGGCAACGTAATCATACGTCATAAAAAATTGAACGCCCTGTTCCGCAAGGCGGCGGCGCGGGATCTCGCCTATGCGCATGGCGATGACGCCATCGCAGCCCCCCAGCGTTTCGATAATCCCGGTGAGGCATTCCGCCGCGCTATGGGCGCAGTTTTCTTGTCCCCGGCAGTACTTGGACACATCCCGTTTTTCGATAAATTCAACCGCGCCATTCTTGTACTGATAAATATAAAAGGCCGAAGCATGCCCAAAGTGCAGATCCACCGCAACGCCGTTTTTGGAGGCCGCCGCGAAGAACAACGGCCGGACGTTTCTTCCGGCATCCCCTCCAAGAGCCGCCGAGCCATCTTTTTCAAGAATTGATCGTTCCGGCTCGTCGCAGCCTTTGCCGCCGGCAAACTGAAAAGAAATGTCCTCATCCAGAGTTCCCACGGCGTCCGCCCGGCACTGGCGGCAGTGGTACATCTGGGGCAATATGGCTTCGCAGGTTTTCCGCATCTCAGTAAGCTCGGCGTCGCTCGACATGGGAAGATGTTCAAAAATGGCGCCCGGCGCCGGGATGAGCCGCATGATGTTGGTCATATCCGCGCCGGCCTCTTTCACCTTCGCCACAATTTCAGGGATGACGCCGTTGTTGATGTCCTTGAGCATGACGATGTTGACCTTCGTGACGATTCCCAAGTCCCGGAGGCGTGAAATGCCTTCGTACTGGTTTTCAAGCAGAATGCCCGCGCCTTCGGCGCCTGAATAATGCTTCCCCTCGTATCGTACATAACGGTAGATGCGCCGCCCCTCCTGAGGTCTCGCGGCGTTCACCGTCACTGTCACGTGGGAAACGCCCATGCCGGCAATGTCGCCGGCATATCGGGGAAGGAGGAGTCCATTGGTTGAAAGGCAGAAAACAACGCCGCCGTCAGCCTCACGGATGAGCGCGAAAGTCTCCCGCACCCGGTCGAATTCGGCAAGGGCGTCGCCCGGTCCCGCGACGCCGACCACGTCGATTTTTCCCAGCCGTTTCCGGGCTTCAAGGAAGCGCTCCAACGCCTCTTCCGGCGCAAGGACTTTAGCGGTTACGCCAGGCCGGCTTTCATTGGCGCAGTTGCATTTCCTCATGCAGTAATTGCATTGGATATTGCAGGACGGCGCCACAGGCAGATGTATGCGTGTATTCCTTCCTCCGCAACCATTAAAGCAGGGGTGAAGTTTTAGCAGATTGGCTCTTTTCCGGGAGTGAATATCCTGCATAATCCTCTATCTTTCCTCTCATATGGCGTCGCCCGGCGATGTGATCTTGCCCTCTTCCAAAGCCAAAAGATTCTCGGCCCACGATGCGGCCCATTCCCGCAACTCCGCGGCTTCCAGAGGGGAAGGGGTTTTGGACCCGGTATGTTCAGCGATCTTGCGGGCAAGGGAACGGTACACGTTGGCCTGCTCGGACGTGGGCGCGGCCTCAATGGTGGTCTTTCCTTGGAGTTCGCTTTGAGTCACCGTTATGGAACGGGGTATGTATTCAATCACGCGGGTGGACGTCCGCTTTACAAAGTCGTTGATAATTTCCCGTGAATAGGGTTGACCCATGGAATTGGCGATCACCCCGCCCAAAAGGGCTCCTCCCGAATTGGAGTACTTGCTTATCCCCTTAAAAAGGTTGTTGGAAGCGTAGATGGACATGAAATCCGCCGATGACACCGTGAACACATGTTCGGCAATGCCTTCTCTGATGGGGACAGCGAAGCCTCCGCACACGACGTCTCCCAAAACATCGTAGATGACTACATCCAAGGACAGGTCTTCAAAAACATGCTGACGCTTGAAAAGTTCCACGGCTGTGATAATGCCTCTGCCGGCGCAGCCGACGCCCGGAGCTGGCCCGCCCGTTTCGACGCAGTAAATGCCGTTATACCCTTCATAGATGACGTCCGAGGCTTTTACCGTTGATTTTTCCCGTAGAGTGTCCAACACGGTGGGAATGAATTTGCCGTCCCGGAGGGTATTGGTAGAGTCGCTCTTGGGATCACAGCCAAACTGCATCACTCTGAGGTTCATTTCTGAAAGAGCCGCGCTGAGGTTGGACGTGGTGGTGGACTTTCCTATACCCCCCTTTCCGTATATGGCGATTTGCTTTATCTTCTTGGACAACAGCTTCTCCTATACCTATAAATATTATAGTATAACTATGTAATTAATCCTATCATTTTTATCTGTTTTTGTCAAGGCTTCGCAATAAACGTGTCAAAGCTAAGAGAGCTTTTCCCAAAACTGCCGCAGAGGATGCGAAATCACTCGCCCCACGCCAGTTTCGCGCGAAGCGCTCTGTAGAAGTTTTGCCGCCCCGCAGACACAAGAGCCGCGTAGTAGGGGGCTTTTTGGACAAAAATCTTGTCCCCTGGAGCGAGCGGCACGGTCACCTGCCCATCCAGAGACAGCAGGACGCCGCTTCTTTGTCCTTCTTCTATTTCAATGACAACGGCTTCGGGAGAGGGCAGTACCAAGGGGCGGTTCGACAGGGTGAAGGGGCAGATGGGGTTTATGATGACGGCTTCCATTTCAGGATCAATGATGGGACCGTTCGCCGCGGCGGAATACGCGGTGGAGCCGGTCGGCGTGGCGATGATGAGTCCGTCCGAGCGATAGTTGCCCAGCGAGATTTCTCCGTTTCCGCTGGAAGTCTTTACGCAAAGCCGGACGATTTTGGCGACGCCGGACGAGGAGACAACCGCGTCATTCAGGCAGGATCCGCGTTCTATAATCGCGCCGCTCCGTTCCACCCGCACCTCAAGCATGAGTCGTTTTGAAATGTCCGCGTCGCCCGCCGCAAACCGGTCGAAGACCGGCGTCCACCTGTCATGTGGTATTGAAGCGATAAAGCCAAGGGTTCCCATGTTTATGGGAAAGATCGGGATTCCCAGTCCGGAGACAGTGCGCGCCGCGTACAGCACGGTGCCGTCCCCGCCGAGGCTGAACGCCAAACCGTATGTGGCGTCAATAGGCGCTTTGTCCTTGTCTTTGAAAGAGAAAAAACGGTATGCAATGCCGCGTTCAGAGAGTCTTTCGGCAATTTCCAGCGCGGTTGCGGACGCCACATCCTTATGCGGATTTACAAACAGGAGGACTTTTTTCAGCATGGCGCATCCTCAAAAACCCAACACCCCGGGACTTTTTTGCCTCGAAAATCATCGTCACGCGCCTGTTCGGTGATGTCGCGGAATGTGAAACGGTTTTCCAGCCACTCGCCTGCAAGCGTGAAACGCCGCGCGTTAGTCGAAAAATAGAGCGCGCCGCCCGGATTCAGCAAGGACAGGCATGTTGCGATGAGTCCTTGATAATCGCGGTTCAGGTCAAAGTCGGAGAACATTTTTTTTGAATTGGAGAATACCGGCGGATCGAGGATGATGATGTCCCATGTACGCCCCCTTTTCACCGCTTCATTGAGAAAACGGAGCGCATCGGCGCGGATGAGACGAAAGGGCGGAAGGGCGCTTGATGGAGAAAAGAACGCTTCCTGCGGCAACATTTCAGCCTGCAAGCCGTTGAGCGCGAAATTCACCTTCGCCCAGTCAAGATAGGTGTTGGATATATCAACCGAGTCCACCTCTGTCCACCCTTCCGCTGTCGCCGCATACAAGGAAAAAGCCGCCGTATAGCAAAAAAGATTCAAAACTTGCGCGCAGGAACGCTTTGCCCCGGCAAGAGCCGCAGCTTTTGCCGGGGCTTTTGCCGCGACTTTTGTCGCGACTTTTGTCGCAGACTGCCGAATCAAAAGCCGGAGCTTCCTTTTATCCAAAAAAAGTCCGGTGTCAAGATAATCCGAAAGATTCGTTCTGAAAACAAGCCCATGTTCGATCACATCAACAAAAAAGTTTTGATGGACAAGTCTGGTGTATTGGCTGGCTCCCCGCTGTCTTTTGCGGATTTTCAGAAAGATGCGTCCAACGGGGATTGAGAGTGCGCGCGCCGTCGCATCCGTCAT
>JAIRLZ010000302.1 GCA_031259035.1 Treponema sp.
GGTTGGCGTCCGCAAAGATGCTTTTCGCGGGTATGACCGAAACCAGATACCAATTCGCCTCAGGTATCAGGGAAGAGGCGATAAATACCTCATCATCCATAGCTGAGAACGAAGGAGAGCCGAGAACCGATGCGCGGTAATGAACAAGTCCCAGTTCGGTAAAGAGGTCTTTTTGCATCACCGCGCTTTCATCCGGGCTGGTAATAAAGAGGCCCTCCTGGGTAATGAGAAAGCTTTGCTGTTGGGGCAACACGTTACGTTCCTTGAGGATGGTTCCCAGAGAGTCTATGGAGACATCCGCGCCAAGCACGCCCAAGTCCCGACGATCTTTATCAAAGACGCTTTTCGCCAGGGTAATAACTAGGCCTCCGCTTGCGGCATCCACATAGGGAGGGGTAAAGGCCATCTTGCCCTGGGCCTTTTTCGCGTCCTGATACCAGGGGCGTTCCAGATTATTCCATGAGTCAGGAGGAATCCAGCTGTTACTGGCGGCGCAATAACCGCCCGGACCATTCCACAAGAGGTTGTTCGTACTGTAGATCATCATGATAGTATCCGCGGTCGCCTGTATATCATCAAAGTGGAGGCTCAAGGCGTCCCTATCGACAATCGTTTCCCGCATAAACGGGATGGCGCTGATGATCGTATGATCCAGCAGGGCAACGTGCGCGGTGATAATGGCTTCCACTTGGTTCCTCATATTGTCGATGTTTTCTTTCGTCGCCGCTTCAATTTGGGTGTAGGAAAGCCTCCGCAGGTGTATCAAGGAGACGGTTGACACGATCAAGGTAATCAAGACGGTGATACTTAAACACACTGTGGTAAATAAAAGGGCGAAAGAGGGTTTTTTATGCTGCATGATAAACTCCTTCTCAAAAGCAGATAAAGACTTTACAGAGCGGGCGGACGGTGATGGGGTATAAAACAGGTTGCACCTGCGTGATTATCTCTCCTTTTTTTAACGCATGGCGTCCGCCCAAACCGCGTTAAAGCGCATTGGCTTCACAACAAGCTGATGTTACGCTGATTGGTAGCGCAATATCCATAACAAAGTCAACCCAACGCTATATACGGAAAACTACATTTTCTCGTGTAATAAAATACATAGATGTTACGTTGGTTAGTATAGCGCAACATCTAAACAAAGTCAAGTCTTCCGGCGCCATTAGTAGGACATTTTCCCAAAACGCGAACTATGTTCGGCGAACACGGTTCGCGTTTTGGGAAAAGCTTTCGAAAAAGCGGTCTAAAGCCCACTTTTTCACTCTAAATCTAAGGCGGCTTTCCCAAAACTGCCGCTCCGCCCGTTTTGGGAAAGGCTCAATAATAAAAAATTTCAGGCGCCTGCGGCGGCAGATGTGGGGTTAAAAAATCGCGTGCCGCGCCGCGCACTATGCGCCGCGCATTTATGCGCCATTATCCGCTGTTTCCGCATCCGCAATGGAGACAATGACCAGAAACGTCCCTTGTTCCGCAAAAACCGCGCAATTTCCATTGACCGCGACATTGCTTATCCCGAAAAAGCCCTTTTTCCACTCAAGTCCATCAAGCGCCCATTGCAATCCCCTGCTCTTCGCCCGTCCGTGCGTTTCGGCGCACGGAAAGACCGACACGAAGCTTTTCGGCTTTAGACGCAGTTCAAGCGTCTGCGGGGACTGGATGCGGTGGAGGATTTCTCTGTTTGTAATCCACTGGTCAGGCGAAGGCTCTCGCTCAAAAAGGGCGCGGATGGCGAGAAGGTGATCGATTCTGCCGCCTCCGCCGCCGACAAGCGCGGTATGGACGCAGCCTTTGTCCCAGAGCAGCGAGAGGGCAATCTCTGTGTCGGTGTAGTCTTTGTCCGCGCTGTACCTGATGATCCTGTCGTGGCTGTATCCGGCGAGACGGCTTTCGCTGTCCAGCGAATCCATGTCGCCCACGATCCAGTCCGGCCTGACGCCGGCTTGTTCAGCGGTTTCGAGCCCCGAATCTGCGGCGACTATGAGGTCCGCGCCGGACGCCGCTTTCCGGCATATGGCTACAGAGGGGCTTTCTCCGCCAATAAAAGCGATTCCGCGCATATTCTTGACAGTATAACGCATTTTAGTATAATGTTACAATGCTTTTTATACCGCGCATACTGAAAGATATCGCCCTCATTTTCGCGGAAAGCGGAAAACAGAGCTTCCTTGTGGGCGGCGCGGTGCGCGACATGCTCCGGGGTGAAAAGGCGCATGACTTTGATCTTGCGACTGACGCGACGCCGGAAGAGGTGGCCGCCATGTTCTGCGCGCTTGGGCGCTCCGTCATCCCCACCGGCATCAAACACGGAACCGTCACCGTGCGTTTTAAGGGAGAATCGTTTGAAATCACCACGTTCCGCACCGAGTCTGAGTATCGTGACGGGCGCCATCCTGAAAAAGTCGCCTATGCCGGGACCATTGAAGAAGACCTCTCCCGCCGCGACTTCACCATGAACGCCATTGCTATGGAATTGCCGAAAGGCCGCGTCGTCGATCCCTTCAATGGACGCGCCGACATACAAAACGGCGTTATCCGGTGTGTGGGAAGCCCGCTTGAACGCTTTGGCGAAGACGGGCTGCGTTCCCTGCGTTGCGTCCGCTTTGCGTCCCAGTTGGGCTTTTCCATTGATAAAGAGACGCTCGCCGCCATTCCGCAAACGCTTTCCATCACCGCAAAGGTGGCGGCGGAGCGCAAGCGCGATGAACTTGACAAAATAATCGGCTCAAGAAAGCCTTCGACCGGTTTTTTGCTCATGGAACAGACAGGACTTCTCCACGAACTGCTTCCTGAGCTTGCCATGTGCCGCAATGTCGGACAGAAGGGCGGGCATCGTTTCGACGTACTCGATCATTCGCTGCTTGCCTGCGATTTTGCGGCGGAAAACGGCTGGCCGCATGAGGTGAGGCTCGCCGCGCTCTTTCACGACATCGGGAAACCCGTTGTCTGCGCCATGAACGAATTCGGCGTACGGACGTTTTACCGCCATGAACGGGAGGGCGCGGCTCTGGCAAAAAACATATTGAGCCGTTTCCGCTATTCCAACACCGTCATTGACACGGTTGTCCATCTCATAAAAGAACATATGTTCCAATACGACGAAGAGTGGTCAGACGCGGCCGTCAGGCGGTTCATTATCCGGGTAGGGGAGGCGTACCTTCCCAATTTATACAAGCTCCGCCATGCGGACGCCTTTGCGACCGCCGGCGAACCGCCATCGCCTGATTTCCTCACCCCGCTCATGGACAGGGCAAGCCGCGTTCTTGATGAAAAAAAAGCCCTATCCCGCAAAGATTTGGCGATTTCCGGCAAAGACCTTATCGCGCTGGACATAAAACACGGACCCCGGATTGGGGTCATCCTGCACGAGCTTCTGGAGGCGGTTCTTGAGGATCCTGAACTTAACGCAAAGGAAAAATTGCTTGAAATTGCCGGAAAAATGGAAGACCGGGCGCGGCAAACTCCTACGCCGCCGGCAAATCCACAAAAAACGTAGTTCCCAGACCGGGGCTTGAGTTAAACCAGATGGCGCCGCCGTGATCGCCGACAATACGTTCCACAATGGGAAGGCCAAGACCCGTACCCGCTTCCTTGGTGGTAAAATAAGGAGTGAAGATTTTTTTCGCAACTTCAGGAGGGATGCCTTGCCCCGTATCAGTAACGCTGATTCTCCAAAAGATGGCGCCGTGTTTTTTCACCATATCGGCTCGTATCTCAATTTTTTTTGCGTCGCCTCCCTCAGCGCCAGCGGCGCTGACACTGTTTATGGCGTCAATGCTATTGACAACAAGATTCGTCATAATCTGAGTGAATCTGCGCTCGTCAACCTTTACCGCCGCCGTGCAATCTATAGAGTTGGCGTCGAATTCAATGGCAGGATAGGAAAACCGGTAGGAGGCGACAAGCGGTTCAATACGCTCAAATACATTGACGCTTGACAGAGACGGCTCCATAGGACGGGAGAGGGCGCGGAATTCGCTCAACATGTTTGAAAGCCCCTCGACTTCCTGTATGATGGAAAGCATGGATGATTCCAGTATGTCACCTGTTTTTTCAGGAGCGTTTTGCCAGCGCCGCAACACCCGCTCCGCGGACAGTTTTATTGGAGTAAGCGGATTTTTTATCTCATGGGCAAGCTGGGCGGCCATTTGCCGCCAAATGGAAATTGTCTCCGCTTTGATGAGAGAATTGCGTGTCTTTTCCAAATCCCTCACCATGGTATTGAAAGACCGAATTAAAATGCCGAATTCGTCGTTCTTTTTTGCCGTAATGCTAATGGAAAAATCTCCGTTTGCGACTTTGCGGGTCGCTTCGGTGAGGTCTACGATTGGTTTTGTAATGGTTTTTGTGAACGATATGGCGATGATCAGCGTTATCAGCGCCGCCGGCAGGAAGAAAACCGCATAAAAAAAGAGCAAAATTTGTTTAAATTGGATATTCAGCGTCTTGAGCGCATCGAATCTCGCCCGTTGAGTCTCAAAACCATCTATCGCCGCGTCAAACCCTTCTCCCAGATCGTACGTGACAAGCCGTACGGTTCTCTCGTTTATTACAATGAGATAACGAACCACGTCAACGTCGCGGTTTTTCTGCCGTATGACAAAACCCGGAAACCGCGCGGGCGGCGCGTCCAGCGCCTGATCCGCCTTTCCCCAGAAGCGGGAACTTGTCCATTGCGCTTTATCTTCCTCGCCGGAGCCGCCAGTCATGCCGGGAGTCGAAGGCAATTCAAAATCCTGAACCGCGATCAACCCATCGGGGGGCGACTCGGACTGATTTGCAAGTATCCGGTCAAAGTCGGTGTTGTCCGCCACATCCTGAGCCTTTTCAAGGTGCAAAGAATACGCATCCATGACAAATTGCTGGGCGTAATTCATGGTGGATTCCATATCCAGCGTTCTCCAGAACCGCATGATTTCGGTGGTGGATAAAGTCGTAATCAACACAAGGGGAATTGCGGAAAAAAGCAATACAATGGTGAAATATCCAAGGAGGCGCGCCTGAAATCGCCTGCCGGTTTTTCGCATGATAAAGTCTTGCGCAAGCCGGACGAGAGAGATTATCAAAAATATGAATAAAATCGCCGGTATGGTGAAAAAAACGACAAGCATAAGTCTGTCCGTAATGCGGCCATCCTGTAAAATGCTGGCAAAAAACGTTTTTGATAAAAGAATGGTTAATATGCAGAGGAAAATGTAGATAAAAATAAGCCCCCATATGCCGATTACAGGAACTGAGGTTTCATTCTCCTTCAAGAAATTTCGATTCAAATAACTTCACCACTTTTTCCAATGCCTGAACTTCATCATCGCCTTCCGCTATGATCTTCAACTTGGTTCCATGCGCCGCGCCGAGGGTAAGCACTCCCATAATAGATTTCGCGTTTATTCTATCGTTGTCTTTTTCAAAATAAATGTTGGACTTGAAATCTTTAATAGACTGGACAATCATGGCTGACGGACGGGCGTGGATGCCCGCGCGGTTTGTGACGGTTATTATTTGTTCAATCATATAATATCCTCCCCGAAATAAACAAATTGGTCGGAATAACTCATTTCCTGCCATTTCATAATATTCTGATTGAATTCTTTAGCCGCGTCATAGCCCATTCTTCTCAGGCGTTCATTCATGGCGGCGGTTTCAACAATAACCGGTACGTTTCTGCCGGGCTTGACGGCGATTTCTATTTTCGGTACGCTGACGCCCAAAAGCTCCAGATATTTTCGCTCAATACCCAGCCTGTCATAGGTTTTATCCGCTTTTTCTTCTTCCAGTTCTATGACAAGCTGCACCTGTTTTTGATCCCGCACCGATCCTATGCCGAACAGATGCGTGATGTTGATGATGCCGAGTCCGCGTATTTCCATGTGGTGGCCGATGATCTTGTTCGACCCGGCGCCAAGCAAAACATTGCCGTTGACGCACCGCACGTCAACCATATCATCGGCCACGAGCCGATGCCCGTGTTTGATAAGCTCCAACGCGGCCTCGCTCTTTCCCACACCCGATTCGCCTACGATAAGCACGCCAAGTCCGTACACTTCCATCAAAACGCCGTGGATGCCCTTGCGCGGCGAGAATATGTTCGACAATATGCGGATGAGGCGCGCGACAAATTCGGCGGTGGTCAGGTCCGTCTGTAAAATAGGGCAATGGGCTTCTTCCGCCTTCGCCATAAAATTGCGGTGTGGGATTAATTGATGGGTGAACACGCAGCAGGGGATCAAATACGAAAAGAATTGCTGAATTGTCTCGGTTTGTTCCGCCTGAATCAGCTTTTCCAGATAGGCGTATTCCCCGCGTCCGAATACCTGTATACGCTGATACGCAAACGATTCGAAAAAGCCGGATAAAGCGAGTCCGGGGCGGTTCAGATCGGGGTTGACTATTTCCCTGCCCAGCCCTTTCCTATCCCCTATGCTGGTGAGATTCAGCGAGTTGTGTTCTTTGAAGTCAAGGTTTATAAGGTCAAGCACGGTAAATTTTAACTTTGCCATACACAAAAGTATATAGTAAAAGGAAAAATGTTTCAAGAAAGCGGCTTTTCCAAAACGTGAACGTGCGTTGGGGCGCTTTTGGAATTGCCTCTATTGTCTTGCGAACTTGACATCGCGGCTGAAGTTCAAACGGGTTCGCTCCGCAAACGGGTTCGCTCCGCAAACGGGTTCGCTCCGCAAACCTTCACAGTTACATACTTTACTTACACTCGAACCGGTGTAACGCTTGCAAGACACCCAGCCGTTCAGGGTGGGGAGGTTCATTTTGAGGTTGGATTATGTATGAGGCGCCGCGCCCGCGAAAGCGAGTCTTGGGCTGATCCGCGGGAGCTTGGCCTTGACCTCCGCCGTAATGCGGAAGGAGGTCCATGTTTCAAAAAAGGCCATTTGTTCCCGGACGAGCCGCCCCCCTTCCGCCGTTCCCGCTTTCATTTTGACCGGCGCGCCGTCCGCGGCGAGGAAGGACTCTTCCCTCAGCGGGTCAGCAGCCGCAGGGCATACTTCCGGTTATATCCGGCAGCCGCAGTAAACTCGTCCAAAATCTTCGTTTTCATTTTTCGCTCTGATTGCCGGCAGCGGGGAGCCTGTTTCCCGGTCAACGCCTGTTTTTGCCGCAAAGTCAACCTCACGTGTTCCTCCGATCCCTCCACCGGAAGAGCGTATGTGGGTTAGAGTTTTTATGAGCCATTGTAGCGCCTATACAAATGGAGGGAAGTGTAGTATTCTACTTGATATTTGATATTTGGGTCATAGAAACCCAGATGAAATAATTGAGAGGAGTTATCACAATGGAACAAAGACGATTTTTCTTTACGTCCGAGTCCGTGGGAGAAGGTCATCCCGACAAGCTTTGTGATCAGGTTTCGGACGCGATTCTTGACGCCTGCTTAAAAGATGATCCCCAGAGCCGCGTTGCATGCGAAACCTTCGCTTCAACCTCGTTGGTACTTATTGGCGGTGAGATTACCACCAAAACGTTTGTAGACTTCCAGCGTATTGTGCGGGAAGTGGCAAAGGATATCGGCTACACCGATCCGGCTTACGGACTGGATTATCAATCAATGGCTGTGTTGGATATGATCCACAACCAGTCCCCTGATATTAGTCAAGGCGTTTCCGGCGCCGGTCTTGAGGAATACAAGGGCATGCAGGGCGCCGGCGATCAGGGCATGATGTTCGGGTATGCGTGCAATGAAACGGACGAGCTTATGCCGCTGCCCATTACGCTGGCGCACAAATTGCTGCTCAAGGCGACGGCTCTCAGAAAGAGCAAAGCCATCAAGTGGCTGCGTCCCGACGCGAAATCACAGGTAACCGTTGAATACGAAGGGCGCAAGCCCATCAGAATCGACGCGGTGGTGATTTCCCACCAGCACGACAATGGAGTTCCTTACAACGAAATCAAGTCTACGGTTGTCGATCATATCATTAAACCGATTCTTGAACCCACAGGGCTCCTGGACAAGGACACCAAGTGCTACATCAACCCAACCGGGCGTTTTGTGGTCGGCGGGCCCTTCGGCGATACGGGTCTCACGGGCAGGAAGATCATCGTGGACACGTACGGCGGCATGGGCAGGCATGGCGGCGGCGCGTTCTCCGGCAAAGATCCAACCAAGGTAGACCGCTCCGCGGCGTACATGGCCCGGTATGTTGCGAAAAACATCGTGGCGGCTGGTCTCGCCGAACGGTGCGAAGTTGAACTCGCCTACGCCATCGGCGTGCCGTTCCCGGTTTCGGTTATGGTGGACGCTTTCGGCGGCGCCGTCGTTTCGGAAAAAAGCATTGAGGAAGCCATCAAGAAGGTTTTTGATTTGAGTCCGGCGGGCATCATAAAAACGCTCGATCTCCGCCGCCCCATCTACCGCAAAACTGCGACCTACGGCCATTTCGGACGCGCCGAATTCCCGTGGGAGAGGACGGATAAGGCGGATGAATTGAAAAAGAATGTGAACTGAGAGGCTTTTCCAAAACTTCAGTTTTTGGGAAAAGCTCCTGAGGCTGTTCAAAATCGCGGCGCCTGTAAAGGCGCCGTCCGCCGTCAATCCAGCGGGCGTCTGGCGCCATAGTTAAAGACGGCGGGTCCGCTCTTTTATACAAATATACAAAAACAGGGAGATAAAGAAATAAATGAATATCTTGGTTATTAACGGCAGTCCCAAGGGGCAAAAAAGCAATACCTTAAAACTTACTCATGCTTTTCTTGACGGATTAAATCAGTCGGGAATGCATAGTACCGAAGCCATTGATATAATAAAAAACAAATTGAACCATGTAAAGGTTGTTTTTCCTGCTGGGAAAAGACGCCGGGCAAATGCGTCATTGATGATGATATGGAGGCGCCGCTTCAAAAATATATACATGCGGATGCCGTGATTTGGAGTTTCCCCCTTTATTCCATTGGGGGTTTAATACCCCGCCCCTTGGGGCGGTTAGAACTGGGGGTGCGGGGGATTTGTTCCCCCGCATACGCAAAGATTTCAAGGAGAAATCTTCAATACCCCGCCG
>JAIRLZ010000046.1 GCA_031259035.1 Treponema sp.
CTCGTCACGGATGGGCGGAACCATGAATTGGGCTCAGCCGGGAAGGATAGCGGCGATTTTGCATTTTATAGATGAGCCTTTCCCAAAACGCGAACTATGTTCGGGTTAGTTTTGGGAAAGCCTCAGATGACTAAAAAGTCAAAAACGGCGCGTTGTCGCATACGTTTTCACTGGTGTTGTTGTTATACCGGACTATCCCAATTATAAGAGGTGCCATATGGCGTCATCTGCGCGTATCATTGATAAACGCGCGCCGCGGCATTCCATGCCGTCGCGGCAATCCACAGCGAAATTTTTTTTCACCTGCTTGTTGCATAGCGCGCTCAGAAAAGCCGGATGCGCCTGCATTGGCATGACGCTCTATAATTTTTTCTTCACCCAGTACAAAGGCGCGTTGCTGCGGAACATTCCCGTCGTCAATGTCGAACATCCGCTGGATGAAAAAATTCCATTCCTGCCTCAAAAGGTGAACGTCTACCTTGATTTTGTCGCTTTCTGGCTTCGCGCCGCTAGTTTTCTCAACCGCGCCTACCCGGACCGGAAAGATATTGCCGCCGGTTTTATCGTCTCCATAGGAAGGCTCTACAAAACCGCCGCCGAAGTGTACGCCGCGTGTTTTTCCACAACCAAGCGCCCGCGTTGCCTCGGCACCTTCCGCTTCGCGCTGATCCACGCCTTTGATCCGCATCTTATGTGCATACCAAGTTTGCACGTCATGCTGGTTATCCGCACCTATACCGCATTCGCCAGCATTACACGAACGCTTGGCGATGGTGAAATGTATGCCCGGCAAGCCGCGGAACTCAGGCGGCATTCGCTCGCCATTACGGAATCGGTGCTGTACGTAAAGCAACACAGCGTCAACTGTGTCGCCGCCGCGATGTACGCCATGACCCGCTTTGATCCGCCGCTGTTCGCGGAGAAGGACGCGGAAGCCTTTGCCGCGGAACTTTTCACGGACAACACCCTGCCGCCCGACACGGCGGTCTGCGTCAGGATGCATATCCTTTCGCTGTACCGGCGCTTTCTCGCTCAGGGGGCGCCGTCCACGGATTGGACGGCGCCGTTGCTGGCGTTTTTGGAAGAACGAAGATCCCAATGAGCCGCGCCTCATTTCAGGCGTTGCAAGCGGTTGTATGGCGTGAAGTTTCCGGTGTCATGGGCTTTCCTGTCGCGGATTCAGCCGAAATTCGGCGGATTCCGGCTGAATCCAAACGGAATCTATCGATTCCTCTTGCCATAAGATTCGACTTGCTATAGTATATCTACACTATGAACATAAAAAGAGTGATCATGCTGGGCGATGTTGTCGGCGAGCCCGGGCTTGCGGCTCTTGAGAAACAACTCCCGCGCATGATACAAAAATATGAGGCGGACTTCGTTACGGTGAATGGAGAGAACGCGGCGGAGGGTTTCGGCATAAGCGAAACGACGCTCAACCGTATGCTTGCGGCCGGCGCCGACGTGGTTACATCGGGAAACCATGTATGGGAAAAGCGCGAATTCTGGCCTATCCTGCGCAATGAAAAGCGGGTGTTGCGTCCGGCGAATTATCCCGCAGACGTCGCGGGACGCGGCTGGATAACAATAGAGAAAAACGGCGTCTCATACCTTGTGATCAATCTTCAGGGAAGGAAGCTGATGACGCCCATTGATTGTCCGTTTAGAACCTTTGACGCCATTTTCAATGCGGACGAGGCGCGGAGCGCAGCGCAGTCCGCGACCGTTGTTCTTGTTGATTTTCATGCGGAGACCACGCATGAAAAGGAAGCCCTCGCGTTTTATCTGGACGGCAGGGCTGCCGTCATAGCCGGCACGCACACCCATGTACAAACCGCGGACAACCGCATCCTGCCTAAAGGAAGCGCCTACATCACCGACCTCGGCATGACCGGCGTAACGGACAGCGTTATTGGCATGGACACCGGAATATGCGTTGAGCGGAGCAAAAAATACGTTCTCTACCACATGGAATGCGCTCAAGGAACGGCTTCGGCGCAGGGCATAGTCGTAGAAATCAACGTTGAAACCGGAAAAGCGGTGAAGATTGAGCGGGTCAATCAATGAATTGCCTCGCCTTTTAGAGCGCGGCAGTTCATCGGATCGGAAATTGCGGGCATTTGGTCCGATAATACCGCGCGGTTTCATGCCCCATCACCTATGGGTGGTAAAAATCGACATGAAGGCGCAAACAAGTTTGCGGCGGGGGTCTTACATCCGCGCGTTCCAATGAAACCCGCGCTTGCGGCGGAGGCGATTGCCGTCGGCCGCCGGTTTCATATGGTTTCCAGCATTTTCCCAATAGCCCGCGCCGCTTTGGCGCGGTGGCTTATGCTATTCTTTTCCCGCTCCGAAAGCTCGGCTACGGTAAGACCCCGCTCCGGCAGGAAGAAAATCGGGTCATAGCCGAAGCCATTCGTTCCGCGCTCTTCACCGATTATTTCACCTTCCAGCGTTTCCTGCACGGCCAAAAAACGGTCTTTGCTCAAAACTAGCGCCATAGCGCAGACAAAACGGGCGGTTCTGCACACGGCAATGCCGGCATTGTCTATTTCTTTGAGAAGAAGGGCGTTTCGTTCTGAAGAAGTCAGCTTGCCGCCGGCAACACCGCCATAACGGGCGGAATACACGCCGGGTCTGCCGCCTAGAGCGTCCACGCATAAGCCGGAATCATCGGCGACAACCGGTTCGTGTACCATCTCAAACAACGCATGCGCTTTAATAAAGGCGTTCTCAAGAAAAACGTCTCCTGTTTCATCGGGATCAAAAGCAATGCCCGCGTCCGAAGGGATTTTAACGCTATGTCCGGCAAGTATGGCGGACAGTTCCCGCCTTTTGTGTTCGTTGCCTGTGGCAAACCAAATAGTCATGAGGAAAGTATACCATATTTTATGGAAAATGAAAAACAGGGATGATCACACTGCCCGCCTGCGGCGATCGGACGTTTCAGCCCAATTTTGAAAGCTGGGGCGAGACCCGCTCCGTCTTGCTTAAAATAGTTGACATTTTGAAAAAACCGCGTAATATAGACACGAAAACCTGCCGAAAATAAATTGTGAGGCGGCTCAAAAACCCTGAGTTTTGAAACAAGTCTATATACATGAGCCTTTCCCAAAACGCGCGGAGCGGCAGTTTTGGGAAAGCCGCTTTAGATGTAGAGGGAAAAAGCGGGCTTTAGATCTCAAAACTAACCCGGACTTGCGTTCACTGAACGTAGTTCGCGTTTTGGGAAAAGCTCAAATGTCTTCTGAAATAAAGGATAGAGTATGACAAAGAAACACGCGCTGGCGGCGCTCCTTTTTGCGTTGGCGATAATGGCGTTTGCGCAGACGAATCCTCAGATTGATGTCAGCATACGGTTTTATGATAAAAAAATTTACTACGTACAGAGCGCGAGCAATGATCCCGTGTATGTACAGATAACCGTCGCCAACAAGAGTCCGGCGCCGTTTTATTTCAAACTCGCTGACGACCGCGCGTTCTCCATTGATTTTGATGTGAAAACCGTTGCGAACCGTCCTCTTCCGCAGACCGACTATCTCATACGAAAACGCGCGACCGTCCAACAGGTTTTCTTCCGCTATGTTTCCATTGAACCCGGCGAATCTTTTTCCTTTGTGGAAGATATCCGCGATTATGCGGCGCTCTCTGAGGCGGGGGCATTCGTTGTACAGGCGAAGCTCTACACTGATTTATATAAGCCGCAGCTTATTTCCGCGGTTCAGCAGACAGCCGCGGCTCCGTTGAGTTCGCTCGCCTCGAATCGTCTGACTCTGAACATCCGTCCGCCATCGATTATCGGCTCCGACGGACTGCCTGTCGCCATGGATGTGGAGACCAACGCGATCCTCGTCCGCGAGGATCTTGCGCCGGACGCCATGATCGCCTACATGCTCACGGCGCGGCAGAAAAGCCAGTGGGAAAAGTTCTTTTTGTATATGGATGTTGAGGCGATGGTGAAGCGTGATGAAACCCGCAAGCGGCAGTGGCTCGCGGAATCTGAAGAAGGGCGCCTGAGACTGACATCGCGTTACCGGGAGGAGCTTCAAAGCAATGTCGTTGACAACGACATCGTGATGATCCCCATGCGTTTTGAGATTGTCCGCACCAATTACGGCAAAGATGAGGGCGCCGTTACGGTGATGGAATGGTTCCAGATAGGGAATTACATTGAAAAGAAACAATACGTCTACACCATTCAGCGGAAAGAAGATGTGTGGATGGTGGTAAACTACACGGTGCAAAATATGGGTACAGAATAACTGGTGGCGACGCTCTACATCATTGCAACGCCCATCGGCAACCTTGGAGACATGACATTCCGCGCTGTGGAGACACTTAAAACCGTTGATCTTGTCGCATGTGAAGATACGAGGCGGACTTTAAAGCTCCTTACCCATTTCGGGATACGCGCGCGTTTGTTGTCGTGCCGGGCCGTCAATGAGGCGAGCGCATCCCGCAAGGTGATAGCGGCGCTTGATGAGCGCAAAACTGTCGCCTATTGCAGCGACGCCGGTACGCCGGCAATAAGCGATCCGGGCGCGATTCTCGTAAGAAGCGCGGCGGCGGCGGGGCATACGGTCATCCCTCTGCCGGGCGCTTCGGCGTTAGCCTCCCTTGTCAGCATTGCCGGAGGCGCGGATAAAAGCGTCGTTTTTGAAGGGTTCCTTTCGCCCAAAGATGGGCGCAGAAAATCGCGGCTTAAAGCGTTGCTTGAAACCGGCGCGGCGTTTGTTTTATACGAATCTCCCTTCAGAATACGTAAACTGCTTGCGGATATTGTCGAGCTTGACCATGAGAGGTACGTTTGCGTCGGACGGGAAATGACCAAGGTTCACGAAGAGTATCTTCGCGGTTCCGCATCGGAAATCGCAGAGGTTTTGGGGGAAAGAACAGATATACGCGGTGAATTTTCGGTTTTTGTGTCGGGGCATGACGCGAATAGCGCAAACTGATTGTAAACACTTTCTTGCTTATGCCGATAATGAAATTAAAGAGGTTATTGCATGATGATCGATAGAATTGGTTATGTGAATCCCGTTTTTCTTGAAAGCGCGAATCGCAACAGTCAGATAAGCAAAGGGCGGGATGCCGATTCCATTAGGCTGTCCCAAGAGGCGCTTGCGCAAAGCGAGTTGTACCAAGCGACCGAGATTGTAAATTCGGCGCCGGATTCCCGTGTTGATCTTGTCGCGGAAATCAAAGCGCAGATAAACGACCCTTCCTTTCTAAACGATGCGGCGCTAGATGCAACCGTAGAAAAAATTCTCGCCGCCCTGTCATAATGTGATTTTTTCATAGAGGCGTCTGTGACCGATATAGTATTGAAAATTGACCCTGAAATTGTCATTGGAATGGATATTATAAACCGTGTGGGTACGATTTGTAAAACCTATGGCAATCAATTTCTTTTAATTTCGGAAAAAAGCCTCAATGATGACAAAAATATAGAACGGCTTAAAGCCGTTCTTCAGGATTCAGGCGTCCAAACGATTGTTTTTGACGAAATCGAAGCGCCGGTAATGGCGGATATAGCGGAAAACATAGCGCATCTTGCTCGCACGGCGCATTGCTCCGGCATCATCGGTTTTGGAAGTCCGTCCGTTCAGATAATAGCCCGTTTGACGGCGATTATCGCGGCCGATGTGTTCGATGTGTTTGAACTGTTAGATGGGAACATTCCAACCGCCGCCCTGCCCTACATTGCGATTCCATCGGTGAAGGAAGACCCTTTCCTGACTACAGGCGGCTTTATCGCTGTGGATCCCCGCAACAGGGAAATCAGACTAGTTCATGCGCCGGCAGGGCTGTGTAAAGCGGCTGTCTTAGACGGCGCATTTTCCGGGCAGGCCGACGCGGCGGCCGCATTTGACGGTTTGTGCATAGCGCTGGAAGCCTACTGTTCTAAAAAAGCGAATATCCTGTCCGATCCTATAATGGAAAAAGCCATCGCCCTTTTCGCGCGCATTATTTCTTCCTATGGCAACGGCGCCATAAAAGAGATGGAAGAACTGGAAGCTCAAGCGGGGTTTCTTGCAACCATAGGTTCCGCGATAAGCGCGCCGGGCATAGCCTCGACGCTTGCCTGCGCTATCGCGCTCAGATTCCCTGTTGAAAAATCCCTCTGCGCCGCCGCGCTGCTCCCCGTGATTCTCGACAAACTGGTAAGTTGCCGCGCTGAAAAAATCGCAAAAGCGGCGAGCCTTATGGGAGAAAAGACCGAAGGGCTGTCGGATGCGGAGGCCGCCCTTCTGCCGGCGGCCTCCATTCACTCGTCGCTTGAAAAACTCGCTATCTCTCCTCGACTTCAAGACTTAGGATTGCAACTCGACCGTCTGATTCCCATAACCGAATCGGTGCGCAACCTTGACATCGTGGCTTTTTCCCCGTGGACAGTTACATCCGAAGAAATTCTAAATATCATCAAGCAATCATTCTGATGTTCATGCAAGGGTTTGGACATGCCGATTTCACCGCGTAAACTGGCGTCTCTTCCCCGCTCTCAGAGGCTTCGTAAAATAGCAAAAATGTTCGGCGAAGCGGAAATGATGTTCCTCAATTTGGGAACATGGGCGCATTCACTTGATGACATCGCATCCGCCCTAAAGCTCCTTGCGCTGGACTCCGAATTTGCGCCGGAAATCGCCCCGGATGTTTCTTCCGCGATTGACGCGGCGTTGCAAGCGGCGCATTCCGTGTTGCGAAACACCGAGGAGCAGGAGGACGTCCGGTCCATTGACGCTTTGCGCAGGGGAATAAACGCCGTCAGACATGTCCTCCTCGCGGAAACCGGACGGAGCCAGGCTGATTGGGACTTTCTTGACGCGGAAAACAAGCTCGACAGCGCAAAACGCAGGGTTTTCCCGAACAGGTGGATTTTTTTGGAAGACATACGCTCCCCGTTCAATATAGGCTCCCTGTTCCGCACCGCGGAATCGTTCGGCGTTGAGAAACTCCTGCTTTCACCGCTTGCGGCGGATCCGCTTCACCAGCGGACGAAAAGAACGGCTATGGGATGCATAGACATTGTGCCGTGGGAACGCATGTCTTTGGAATCGCTGGGAGCGTTGAGCCGGCAAACGCCGGTTTTCGCGCTGGAAACAGGCGGCGTCGCGGCGCACAAGTTTGTCTTTCCAACAAGCGGCGTTATGATTGTTGGGTCCGAAGAACTGGGCGTAAGCCCCGGCGCGCTTGCGATGGCGGACGCCTCACACGGACGGGTGTCGATTCCTACCTACGGGGCGAAGGGCAGCCTCAATGTGTCTTCGGCATTCGCCATCGCCATGTATGCGTGGAGCGTCCAGACTCTTGGGGGCGGCGCCGGATAACATTCCGATTGAAACTAAAAAAGATGAGCCTGTTCCAAAACTAACCCGAACCTGCGGTTCGCTAACCGCAGGTTCGCGTTTCCAGAGGTTCCCTATAGCAATTATAGAGGGAGCGATGATTTTGATTCGCCTATATTCCCCTGAAAATAAAACAGGGCGTAATAACAAAGAGCGGCGGCGCCCCTTATACCCCATAGCGTGAAAATCAGCGCAATCTGTGGACTTTTTTCTTTGTCGAACTCATGTTGTTTTAAGAAAACCCACGATGTACACGGAATTGCACGAAGGAAAAACCGGGAAAATCGGACTGTATTGCGGAAAAAACCACCAGAGGGCGCGTCTTGCGCATCCTGAAGTTACAAGGCGTCCATAGCCTCCATTGCCAGCGTCGCAAAATAATCTTCAATAGTTTCCCGCCGCCGTATCTGAAGAATTGAGCCGTCAGGACGGAGCAGCAACTCGCCGCACCGGAGTTTGCCGTTGTAGTTGAAGCCCATAGCCCTGCCGTGCGCGCCCGCGTCGTGAATGACAACAAGGTCGCCGGCGCTGCCGGCGTCAATGCCGCCGTCATTGACGGTCTCGATTCGGGGCAGTTTCCGCTGAACCGCGAATTTATCGTTGTTTTCGCAGAGGCTGCCGACTACATCGTAAGTTTCCGTGAGCGGGGCGTCTTCCTTGCCCGCCACGGTGATGTGGTGGTAGGCGCCATACAAAGCGGGGCGCATAAGGTCCGCCATGCAGGAGTCAAGGGCGATATACTCGCGGTAGATGCTTTTGCGATGCACGGCGCGGGATACGAGCCAGCCGTATGGACCCGTTATCGCCCGCCCCCATTCGGTGTGTACGCCGAGCGGATCAAGCCCCGCAGGGACGATGATGGCGTCGTACGCGGCTTTGACGCCCGAAGCCAGCGCCTCGTAATCAACAGCCGTCTGTTCGGGCAGATACGGAATCCCCACGCCGCCGCCCAGATTCACAAACTCAAGGCGGACGCCGGTTTTCTCCAGCGACTCAACGGCCAGATCAAACAGAAGCCGCGCTGTCTCAATATGGTACTCGACGTTCAATTCATTGGAAGCCACCATAGTGTGCAGAGCGAACCGCTTTGCGCCCTTTTGTTTAAGCAGGCGGAATCCTTCCAGTATTTGTTCCCGGGTGAACCCGTACTTCGCCTCTGTCGGCTTGCCGATGATGGCGTTTCCCGTTTTCCTGCCGCCCGGATTGTAGCGGCAGGACACCAGTTCCGGAATTCGGGCGAACTTCTCCAAAAATTCGATGTGGGTGAAATCATCCAGATTGATGACCGCGCCCAGTTCAAGGGCTTTCCGGTATTCGGCGATGGGCGTTTCATTCGACGTAAACATGATGTCTTCACCCGTTATGCCCGCCATGCCGGCCAGAAGCAGTTCCGGCAGGCTTGAGCAGTCCGCGCCGAAACCTTCGCGGGCTAAAATCTTCAGTATAACCGGATTCGGCAGCGCCTTAACCGCGAAATGCTCCTTGAAAGAAGGAAGCGCCGAAAAAGCTTTCTTGAAACGGGCGGCGTTCTCCACGATGCCCCTTTCATCGTACAAGTAAAACGGGGTCGGATACATTTTGACGATTTCTTCCAACCGCGCTTTTGCAAGCGGGAATCGTTTTGTACAACTCATCCCACATACCCTTTCACTTTCAAAAGCTCCGCGTTCAGAATGCCGCCGCCCGCCGCGCCGCGCACCGTATTGTGCGAACAGCCCACGAACCGCGCGTCAAACACCGGACACGGCCTCACGCGACCCACAGTCACCGCCATCGCCTTGTCCGCGCCGCTGTCTTTACAGGGTTGCGGACGGTTGTCCTCTTCCCGCACGACAATCGGCTGAACCGGCGCGAACGGCAGATTCATTTTCTGAGGCGGCGCCGTAAATTCCCTCCAGATGCGCTTTATTTTTTCAATTGACGGTTTTTTTTCGCCAAATTCCATGCTGACGCAGGCGGTATGCCCGTTGATCACCGGCACACGGTTGCAATGCGCCGCAATTTTGGGGAATTCCGCGTTTATGATGCCGCCGGCGTCCACGGATCCCAGTATCTTGAGCGGCTCGTTTTCGGACTTTTCTTCCTCGCCGCCGATAAACGGCACAATGTTGCCGATAATGTCAAGGCTTGCGACGCCGGGGTAGCCCGCGCCGGAAACCGCCTGCAATGTGGAGACCACAGCCCGCCGTATCTCAAAGCCCGCCTCAATAAGCGCGTAAAACGGCGTCATGTAACTCTGAATGGAACAGTTCGGCTTCACCGCGATAAAGCCCTTCCCCCACCCCCGCGCTTTTTGCTGCAAGGGAATGACATCCGTGTGGCGGGGATTCACTTCGGCGATAAGCATCGGCACGTCGGGAGTCCACCGGTGCGCGGATGCGTTGGAAATCACCGGAATTCCGGCCGCCGCATACGCCTCTTCCAGCGCCTTGATCTCATCTTTGCCCATTTCGAGCGCGGAAAAAACGAAGGCGCAATCGCCCCGTTTTGACGCCTCAACCGCTGCTGAAACATCATTGGCATCCGCCACAACAAGTTCGCCGGTCGCCGGTTTGTACGCCTTCTCCAGATGCCACCGCCCGGCGACAGCTTCTTTGTATGGTCTGCCCGCGCTTCTGGGAGACGCCGCGACAAAGCGCGTCTCAAACCACGGATGATCGCCGAGCAGGGCGATGTAGTTCTGCCCCACCATACCGGTCGCTCCTAAAACGCCAACGGGAATTTTGCGCATAATTGCTCCTGTCTGAGGCCGCTCCAAACGCGGCTATGGTCAACGTCATAGTCCGGCGGGTTTTGAAGCGGCAAATTTAGATTTTAAGTGGAAAAGCGAGCGTAGATCTCTTTCCCCAACGTCAATGGTATGGGGCTGATTCTGCCAAAAAAACCATAAAAATTCAAGATGGGTGTCTTTAAAAATCGCGTGGGATAGTGTATATTTATATAGCATGAAGAAAGCGTATTTGTTTTTTATAATGCTTATGCCGCTTGTCTCTTTTTTCGCGTGTACGTCGCATCCGCCGGCAGATGGCTCCGATTCTTCAGAAATGGACGTCAACACGCCGCGATGGGCAGGCGAGATTCCGCCGGCGGATATAATTTGGGGTGTTGGAAGCGCTTTTGATGAAAAACAAAGCGATGCGATGCGGACGGCTGAAAAGAGAGGAAGAGAATCTGTCGGGCGGATGCTGAGAGCTTACACGAGCGATGTGTTTAAGCGATACACCGATGTCCCCCAGGATGCGCTGGAAGACATAAACGGCAAGATAACGCAGGCGCCGTTTGATGAAGCGGCGGCGATTTTGAGATGGAAAGCCCCGAATGGCGTGTGGTGGTACCGCGTTGAATATAAAAAGGCGGACGCCCGCGCCTTTCTGTCCGGTATTTTTGATGAAGAAGAGGAGTTGTTTCCAGAATTCGACGCGACACGGGCGATGCAGCTTCTGGACCCGCGGATGGCAGGTGAAGATATTCCGTTTCAAACCGGCGCGGAACAGAGCGATGAAGAGGTTGACGCGCCTCGTTTATAGAAAAATTTACAAAAACGGGAGGATTTTTTTATAAAAGTGAGGTATATTAATCAGGTGTATGTAAGTTGTCTCGTATGAGAGGACTTTAAAAATTTATCTTTATAAGAGGAGTTTCTTATGAAAAAATGCGTGTATGTGCTTTTAACCGCTGTTATTGCACTTTCTCTCACACTGGCAGGCTGTGCAACGCCGTCCCCCGCTTCGCCAAAACAGGCCGCAAAAAAACTGCCGAGTTTCGTGCTTAATCCTCCGACTGCGGAAGGCGTAGTGTACGGGGTTGGTTCTTCGACATCTCAGGATCAGTCCGTAGCTTTGAGGCAGGCGAAAGAACGCGCCAAGGTTGATCTTGCGAACAAATTAAGCTCCCAGGTTAAATCTATGGTAACGGATTATACGAGGCAGGCGGGAACCGGTCAAGATGTAACGGATCTTAAATTCTATGAGAGCATCAGCCAATCCTTGACAAACACAACCTTGCGAGGTTTGCAGGATGGACCTGCGGAATTCACCGAAGACGGAACGCTCTGGATCTATGTTAAAATCAGCAAAACCGACGCGGCTCAGGTTGCCGCCGAGGTTTTTGAAAACGAAGCCAGCCAGTACGCTGAATTCAAGGCTATGAACGCGCTTGCGGCCATGAACGCCCAGTTGGAAAAAAATGATCCCGCGTTGGCGCCTGGCGA
>JAIRLZ010000058.1 GCA_031259035.1 Treponema sp.
GACGCTTCTACGGATGTGGGGCGCTCCGCCATAATATCGGACACCAACAACTCTTTTGGCGCAAATCCCTCGTCATTGGTCATTGAAAGAACAGACAGTATGACGGAGCGGGCGGCGGCGGCCCATCCATTGTCGCCGGCGTTTCGCGCGTAAAGCAACAGGGCTTTTCCCAAGCGCAGATTGAAGAGCATGTCCGCGGAACCGTTGTTGAATACAAACACCTTGTCGCCCAGATCGTTCTTTCGTATGCCCGCGGAAACAAGCGAATACACCCTGTCATTGAATCGGGCGAAGGGATTTTCCGCGGCAGGGCGGTACGCCTTCCAATCCATGTAATTTTCCAGAACGCCCGGTATACAGTCAGGAGTGAGGGCGGAAGGATCAATGGAACGCGCCCATGCGGCGGCGGCGTCAACAACGGCGGTGGCGCCTTGCAGGGAAAGATGTTCGATGGCATGGTATTCTTTGAAAAAGTCAAGCGATTGACTGTTGATTTCCTGCGCCAGACGGGTATTGATGTCCCGCTCAAACGCGGTGAGAGAGCGGAGCGCCTGATCCAAGCGCCCAAAATACGGCGATGAGGCGTACGTTTTTTGCCCCGGATTTTGAGAGGCGTTTATGGCGCTGTTTAGAAAACTGGCGGGCGTCGTCCTGAGCGCTTGACTGTACGTATTACGGTGAATGGATTCGCTGGCATACGCCATAATCCGAACTTCATCGGATGACGCGGATAGCCGCAGCCCATTATATATGCGGCTACGCCACAGTTCGATTGCATTGTTATACTCCGCCTCGCTGGACGCCTGCGCGATGACAAAAGCTGTGGCATTAAACAACTGATCGTCGTCACTGTTTTCAGGCGGCGCCTTTTCCGCATTGTCAGGCGGCGTGTCAATGACTTGATACGCTATAAACGGATCGCTCTTCGTCAATACCAGCATCTGTTTGTCCGGATCCATCAACGCTCTGCTGAAACCGTATCTCACCCCATTATAGATAAAAAAAAAACGCCCGCCTTCAGCCTGCTGAACGCGGGATGTCGCAAGCATTCTATAGGGAAGTTCGAGACGTTCGGCGTTTTCCGCGAAGACGACGCTGATGAGAAGTTCCCGTCCTCCGGCGCCTTCTTGTACGGCGAAAGTCAAACTTGTCCCTTCAATGAAACGAAAAATCACGCGATCATTGGAAAACGCGGCGTATTCGGGTACCATGACTTCACGTCTGCCATCCACGTACACAAGCGAGAATTTGTTTTCTTCGCTCAACCGGTATTCCATACCGTTAAACGCAACCACCACCCTTCCTGTAATGGACTGCCAGTCAAAACCCAACGGCATCGGCAAAAAGGCGTCCGCCGCCCGCTCTTTGTACTGAGCGCTTACCGTGAGTCCGTCAATCCGTTTGGTAAAATTGCCATGTTTTGTAAACTGGATTAAGACTAAAGCAAAAAAAATGATGATATACCCAGCAAAAAGTCCCGCCACGCGCGGAACGATCGACTTTTTTATCACGATGAAACCCTTCTTTATTCGCAATGGGGTCTAATACCCCGCCCCTTGGGGTGGTTGGAATTAGCGACGCCAACAAAAATGGCAGTAGACCCCACAGTTAAATAATTTCCTTACAGAACGAACCCCGATAATGCAACACTTACAAGATACCCCCTTGGGGCGGGGAGGTTCATTCGCAATGGGTCTATGCACGACTCTTTAGGACAATTCGCATCGGCGACGCCGGCAAGAGCGGCGATAGACCCCGCAGTTAAAAATTTCTTTACAGAATCTCCACTTCATGCGACCATTGCAAGATACATCGTCTTTATTGCGAAGAGATTCATTTTGCAATACGCTCAATATTATAACATATAATTCTAAAAAAAGCAATGCGGACACTCTAAATTTCATCTCTTATATAAAGGAAGCTCGTGTACCGATCTTTGTGAATAACGCCGCGCCTGACCGCTTCGATGATCGCGCAGCCGGGTTCACTCCGGTGGGTGCAGGAGAGTCCAAAGGCGCATGTTCCCGCAAACGGCGCGAATTCCTTCATATACAACACAATATCTTTGGCGGTAACGCCGTCCGGCACAAAACGCCTCACGCCTGGCGTATCAATGATGAATGTTTTTTTGCATAACGCCTTTCACATCCGACAAAAAGGGGACTTCTATAAGGCTTGCCATAGTGGTTGTGTGGTTTCCTCTGTCATATTTTTCGTTGATGCGGCCTGTCCTGATGTCCGCGCCCGGAACAAGCGTGTTGATGAGGCTTGATTTTCCCACGCCGGATTGCCCCGCAAGCGCCGAGCATTTCCCTCGCAGCAAATCGTGAAGGGCGCCCATGCCCGCCCCGGTTAGAGACGAAACATGCAGCGTCTGGTATCCGATACGGACGAAATCGCGCAGCCGCTCCATAACCGCTTCGTCATAGGGCAGATCGCATTTGTTGCACACGATGACCGGCGTAATTCCAGCGTATTCGGCCTGCACGAGCAGCCGGTCTATGAATCGGGGGCGAAAAGGAGGGGACGAGGGCGTTGTAAGACACAGCGCAAGGTCTACGTTTGCGGCTAAGATTTGCGATGAGGCCAAACGGTTCCGGCCGCGCCCCTTTTGGTTCGCGCGGGTAAAGGCGTTTCGCCGTTTTTCAAGGCTTGTGATAAACCCCCGCTCTTTATGAGCGCCATCCCGCTCAAAAACAACCCTGTCACCGGGCGCGAGCGGATTGTAATACGTTTCCACGCCTTTGAGTATTTTTCCCTTGATGCGGCACTCTACGGCGCCGTCTTCTCCGTCCGCCTGTACGGTGAAGACATTTTTGGATCCTCGCAATACAAGTCCGGTCATTCAAACGCCTTGTCTGGAACATGCAAGGAATCCAAGCGGCGGATGTCCAATCCAAAAGCGCGCGCCCTTATACGCCAAAGCGGTTCAATGGGGGCGGAACCGGTAAGCAGTAAAACGGCTCCAGACGCCTTTTGTCCGCGGTCCGGCGCGGATTCCAACACTTCCTCAATCCGGCGGACAACCCCTTCCACCGAATCGAAAACAACAATATCAGGCGCGGCAAGGCGGCGGAACACGTCGAGCAACAACAGAAAATGCGTACACCCAAGCGCCAGCGTATCGGCGCCTGCCTCGCGCAACCGCTCTATGTAGGGAAGCGCCATCCGTTCCTTCTCCGCTTCCGGGGCGCGCTCGCCGCCTTCTTCCACAAACCGTACAATATCGGATGCGGCGAGACCCACAATGCTCGCGTCAGGACCGTACTTTTTCGCCAGTTCCTTGATGTACGGATCCTCAATGGTGCGGTCTGTTCCAAGCACGCCCACACAGCGGGTCTTGCTTGCGAGCATGGCGGGTTTTATCGCAGGCACGGTACCCACCCAGGGAATCAATGGAAAGGTCTCGCGCAATGCGTCCAACGCCGAAACCGACGCGGTGTTGCAGGCTAAAACCGCGGCTCGCGGCTCAACATGCTTCAGCAGTTCGGCGGCAAGCCGGGTGAGTATGGCGGCAATTTCTTCTCTGGTTTTATGCCCATAGGGGAAATGCTCGCGGTCGGCAATGTACAGGGCGGAGCCGCTGGCGGCGGAATTCCGCTCCCAGAAACGCCTGAAATAAGGAAGTCCGCCGATTCCGGAGTCAAAAAAAAATATGGGATTGCCAAAATCATCCCAAGAGTCCGTGTGAAGCATTTTTACATATATTGAAGCAAAAGAAACAGAGTGTCAATACGGCAAATCCGCGCCCGCGCCGCGGCGTACGACCGCCGACGCGCTTATACGAACCGCGCTATTTGACGAAAAGTGGCGAATGTGTTATGATATAAAGCAAGATGACAGAATTTGCGACGGAAAATTCCGGGTTAAAAGAAGCCCGGAAACGGATCAAACATTTTTTCGAATCGTGGGACATGGAGCTTGATCTTTCCGAGCTTGGGCTGGAACGCTTTCCGGTGGAACTTATAGACGATCCGGATATCATTCATGGCCTCAATCTGAGCGGCAACAAACTCGAAGAATTGCCGGCGGCCATAGGCGCGTTCACCTCGCTTGAAACGATTGATCTGAGCGGCAACCGGCTTTCAAAACTGCCGGAAACCATCGTCAACTTGCAAAATCTCAAAAAACTCAAAGCAAACGACAACGCTCTCACGGAATTGCCTGAAAATATTGACCGGCTTTTCTCGCTGGAAACCCTTGATGTCAGCAACAACCGGCTCACCCATCTGCCGGACGGCATAAAAAACCTCCGCAGGCTCAAGAATTTCGATTGTAACCTCAACAAGTTTGATGAAGCGCCGAATTCCGTTAAAAAATTCACCTGCGCAAAAAAATCAAACATTTTGCTCCATATCAGAAAACTCTCGGATATGGCTTCCGGGTGCGAAAACGTTTTCACCGATATGTTTTTTGAACGATCAAAGTCCCATCTCAAAGCCGTTATGGAGCGTTTCAATCTCACGCCGGTACAAGCGGTTATTTACGCGCAGCTTCTTCTGCGCTACGAAGAGCAATCGATCTATTTGCGTGAAATCGCCTCCACGTTCAACCTATGCAGCCTCGAAATGCTCCCCTATTTGACAGAACTAGAGAAACTTGAAGGCAAGAAGCTCCTTTTTTGCAGACGTCCGGGCGGAGGCGAAACCACCACCTACCGCATACCGCCCGAAGTGATAGAGTCTCTCCGTCTGGACAAGCCGTACAAGATCGAAACCTATGAACATGTGAGCGTTGATGAATTTTTTGAAATAACGGACAAGTTATTCGACCAGCATGGCAACAACGAATTGAGTTACAACGTTTTTGTCACGGAAATTCAGAATCTGATAAATAACAATATGCATCTTTCGTTTTGCAAAAAAATACGGGAAGCGAATCTCGACATTGATGATATGATTCTCCTGCTCAGATTCTGCCAGCGCCTCGTTTCCTGCAATGATGACACCATAGGCGTAAGCGATATAGGCGGCATTTTTAATGACGTCATTTTTAGAAAATTTGTCCGTTTATTTAGAGCGGGAGAATTCGAACTTATAACGCGCGGCTTTGTTGAAATGAGAGAAAGCTGCGATTATGACGACGACTTTTTCGGCGACAGCGAGCTTTTCTCCCTCACACCGGCGGCAAAGGCGGACTTGCTCGGAGAGTTGGGACTCAAGCCGTCGAAAAGAACAGAGGCAAAGAAAGACATGCTCATTCCCTATGGAAACATCACGGCAAAAAAAATGTTCTACAACAAAAGGGAAGAGGAGCGGATTTATGAGCTTTTTTCCCTGCTGCGCCCGGAAAACTTTAAAGCCGTGCAGGAGCGCCTTGTAGAAAAAGGTTTGCGCAATGGGTTTGCCTGCCTTTTTTCAGGAGCGCCCGGCACCGGAAAAACCGAGACCGCGTATCAATTAGCCCGTGAAACCGGACGCGACCTTATGTCCGTCAACATCACGGATATCCAGAGCAAATGGGTGGGGGAAAGCGAGAAAAATTTGAAGCTGATTTTTGAAAACTACCGTGAAGCTGTTCAGACGCGGAATCAGAAAAGCGAACAAATACCCATCCTCCTTTTTAACGAGGCGGATGGCATCATCTCCAAACGGTTTGAATTGGGAAGCGAAAGCCGGTCGGTGGATCAGATGATGAACAGCCTCCAAAACATTATTCTGGAAGAAATGGAAACACTGTCCGGCATCCTTATCGCCACCACCAACCTTGTTCAAAATATGGATAAAGCTTTTGAGCGCCGTTTTCTGTACAAGATCGGGTTTGAAAAACCGGAGCCGTCCGTGCGCCGGTCTATTTGGCGGAATATGCTGCCAACGCTCCAAGACAGCGACGCCGCAACGCTTGCAGCGCGTTTTGAATTCTCCGGCGGACAGATCGAAAACATCACCCGCAAATCAATCGCCGATTATGTGCTTACCGGCGTGGAAACTTCGTTTGAAAATCTGCTCAAGTTTTGCAAAGAGGAAGCGCTGGCAAAACAGGGCGACCGCCGAATCGGGTTTGCGGCGGAACCATAAGGGGAATATTTTTACAATTCAAATCTCCCCGACAGCGTGAATTCCCAGGCGCCGGGAAATTCGCCGGTCGCGATCTTCACGGCAAACCGGCGTCGTTTTTCCTGTACGGCGGCGGAGAACGAAGCGTCCACTTTTTCCGCCTTTACGCTTGCCGTATACCCCACGCTTATACCAAACCTGAACATACCCATACTGTACGTCGCGTTTCCGGCTATTCTCGTCGAATCAAGCCGCCACTGTTCCGAAACCGGATACGGCGAGGAATTGCCGCCGGCTATTCCCGTGAGAGTGCAAGAAAATGACGAACGCAGTTTCCACCACTGTACGCCGATCTCGCCCTTGTAGGCGTCTTGCGGCGTTTCTTCTTCCTCAGCATTGCGAGCCGCTGAAAGAGAAATTCGGGATATCCGTATCGGCGGCTTCGCTCGCGCCGGAAAACGGTAATACACGTCCGTTGAAGACCGTTCAAACCTGCTTTCAGTGAAAACAGCGCGCGCATCGCAATCCGCTTCGAATAAATCGCCCATGCCCGATGAGCGGAGGCTTGTACTCACTCTGAAAAGGCTGCTCCTTTTCCCGTACCATTCGATTTTTCCCGCAATTCGCGCGTTTTGACCGGGAACGGAGCCGTCGCTTCCAACAAAACGATCCCCAGCCCCATCAACGGCGAAGGAGAAAAGCCACGGTTTTTTCCCGACGCGGACGCCGATGTTGCCGTACACGCCGCGTCCAAAGGCGGCGGTTTCGGAAAAAGCCCAGTCAGAGGAAACGCCCGCCCAGGGACTCGTCCAGAGAAATGCCGCCGCAGCCATGTGAAAGGCGCGTTCAGGCAACGCGGGCTTTTTCGAAAACCACCCGGAGGCGGCGCGGGGCGGCAGGTCTTTGCCTGTCCACAATCCCTCCACGCGCACGGACGTTTTTCGAGTGAAATGGATTTCAGCGCCGCCAGAAAACGCGGGATTCAAGCCGCCGTCAAGGGTCGCCGACGCGAAGCCGGCGGCGGTGGCGCCGGCTTCGCCGTTTAGAAAACCAATAACGGGGCTCGCAAGAAAAAGGGACGCTTTTGGCTCTTTTGTCGCGGAAAATTCCTGTTTTAGATCGCTTCCTGTGGGCTGATGACGCTCAACAAATGGCGCTGACCGGATCCACGGGTTCCGTATACGCGCGGACAAACCCCATTCATCAAGCGTCCCGTAAAGAAAGCGGGAGCCGGTCATTTTATGGTATAATCCAACTCCCCAGTTCAGGTTTTCGGCGGCGAGCCCGCCAAGCGGCAAGGGGTTTCTCTCAAGCAATTCCGCTCGCAGATAAAGCGTCCGCAAAGGAAGGAAAAACCGTCCGTCAAGACGGTTTTCCAGTGTTCCGGCGCTTTTGTCCGCGTCAAAACTCGCAGAGCCTGCGTACAGCACGTTGAACCACGCAGGCGCGGATACTGGGTCAGCCTGAGTGTCACATATGAAGGCGCAAAACCCAAGTAAAAAAGCGGCTATGATTTTCTTCACGTAGTACTAACGGGTTTTGCATACAAATTGATTCAGGTTTTGGAACAGGCTCAGGTGAGAAAATTAATCCGGCAATCTAAAAACGCCGAGAAACGTTGGAGAACTGTAGATAGGAGAGAAATTATTGTCAATACCCATTGCGACTATGTACATCGCCACATAAGCGTAAGATACGAAGGGAGAACCGGAAGCCGGCGCCACATCCGCGTTTACCAATGCCGTCGCATTGCCGGTTGAATCCAAATCCGTTGTATTCAGAAAGCGTCTGTCCGGTACGGGATTAAACGTTCCTTCTCCATTGGAACGCCTCAAGACGTATTCAGTTCCTCCTTCATCCAAAGTTGGGTCGCGTCCAATGATAGACTGAAAATTAACGGTCACGGTTTGCCCACCGCCTTCTAAAATGTCGTCAACACTGTAGTCTTCCACTTCAAGCTTCCAGTAATTTCTGTTTTTAAAGAGCGTACCAACCGCGCTGGTGTTCACCGTGGTATTAGTTGTAACATTGGTGTACGGCAAAAAGGCGTTATAATCGGAAGATAAGGCGGCGTTAAGCGAGGGGTATTCAGCCGGTGTTAAACTTGCGCGTGATTCGCCGCTTATATATATACGGTAAAAAATAGTAAAATTTCTGAATTGAATGACGTTAATCTGCGGAAGCCGTATGATCGCTCCCGACATGGCGGGCGATTGGGTAACGTAACTTTCCGGAACCGGCGGCAGGTATATATAGTCTTCAATGCCGCAGGCAAAAAACATGAAAAGCGCCGCGCACATGAGCGGACGGACAGCGGACGAGAATCGCCGCCCCCTCCTGGGCGCCCAGCCGCTGGACACTAGTGGAATGTGCGGGCGCGAATCACCGCCTTGAGAGAAGGCGGGGCGATTCATTTCAAACCTAACGCAATAATTCTTGACTGCGCGAGAGACGTCCATACCTCGTCGTTGGGCCATTTGCTCAACAGGCTGCGATACGCCTCAATAGCGGCGTCCTTGTCCACGCCTTCCTGCAGCCGCCCGATATTGAACTGGGCGCGGGACGCGCCCGGAAACCCGGTGAATGCGGCGGCTTTTATGAACAGATCGATGGCGGTCTGCGTGTCGTTCCGCTCTTCAAGGGCAATCGCCTGATTGTACATCGCCACCGGCTCAAGGTACGTGCCTTGAGCGGCGCCGGCGGCGTTAGACCACGCTTTCTCAGCTTCCACCCAATTTTTTTTATCCGAATATAGTGACGCCGCAATTGAGCGCGCCCGCGCTGAAACAAACCCTTTATGAGCGGACGCAAACGCATCCAGATCGTTTAAGAGCGTCTGCACATCGGCGTCCTTGGATGCGTCGGCAATATCAAACCGCAGCGTTTCGTATCGCTGACTCAACGCCTCCACTTGGCGTATCGCTTGTGCGTTACGCGAACTCAACACGCTTGTCGCCGCAATGAGGACCGCCAGCGCGGCAACCACAAGGATCAAAAAAATAAGAAAAGCGGCTCGGTTTCTTTGAATGAAGCCGCTTAATTTCTGCATTGCATTTACATCGTCTTCTTTTTCAACGCTCTCTTTTTTTTCTTTATCGGCCATATATCCTCCTGACATTCACCCATTCGCCCGATCAGCGTCAGCCGGCTCCCGCGCCGCGCCTGACCGGTTCAATTTCTAAATCTTTTATCAATTTTGACAAATACGTCCTCTGTATATCCAAAATCTTCGCCGTGGCTGTCTGATTCCACTTGTTTTCTTCAAGCGCCTTCTTTATAAACTGAGCTTTGAACGAATCTATCGCGGTTTTCAGATCGCGACTCTCCTCTTTCTCAACAAGATTCACCTTTTTAAGAAAGAGATCGTCCGCCCCTATGCGCTTATGCCGCCCCAGCACACACGCCCGTTCGACGCAGTTTTGCAGTTCGCGTATATTTCCGGGCCACGAATAGGTCAGCATGGCTTGCAAGGCGTCTTCGGAAAAGCCGTCAAACTGTTTCTTCATCTCAAGCGAATGCTTTTTAAGAAAAAAATGAGCCAATTCCGGTATATCTTCGGTTCGCTGCCTCAATGGAGGCACGTACAAAGGAAGCACATTAAGCCGGTAGTACAGATCGTTGCGGAACTCGCCCTTTTCAACCATTGCCTCTATGTCGCGGTTGGTGGCCGCCAGAATACGCAGATTCACCGTAACCGGCGAGGCGTCTCCCACCCGCTCAAACGTCTTTTGCTGCAACACGCGGAGCAGTTTCGCCTGCAACGAGAGCGGCAACTCCCCAATCTCGTCAAGGAAAATAGTGCCGCCGTCCGCCAGTTCAAAACGCCCCTTCCTGTTGGACACCGCGCCCGTAAAAGCGCCTTTCATATGCCCAAAAAGCTCGCTTTCAAGCAGGTTTTCAGGCAAAGCCGCGCAGTTTACGCGGATAAACGGGGCGTTGCGTCGGGGGCTGCGCAGGTGTATCTGTTCGGCGAAAAG
>JAIRLZ010000126.1 GCA_031259035.1 Treponema sp.
TGGACGCGGCGATAAAGGAAGCGGATCGCCATATCAAAGAATTCGCCTCCCAAACAAGCCTTTTTGAACGCGCCGACACGCTTAAGCATGAGCTTGAACACCAGATTGAAGACATGAGAGATGATCTTGATCGTCTGGATCAGCGGCGTACCGAAGCGGCCGATCTTGAGAACCAGTTTGTCAAGATAAAACGCCTTGAAGATGAAGTCAACGCTAAAATGACCCGCTTTCTTTCTGAAAAACATCGTATTGAGCAGATGGAAATCGAGTTCAGCCGGTTGCTCCAGACTTCCAAGTCTGTTGATGAGAAACTCGCCCAGCTTTCGGCGTCGGACGACACGTTGCAGGCAATGCAGGTCGAAATCCGTAAATTCAATGACGCGCTTGAAAGCTCCGAAGAGCGCTATCTGCGTATCGAACGTAAAAATCAAACGCTGGATGCCACTAACGAGGGGATTGACCACAATTTTAAGATGTTGCAGGAATCTGAACAGGCCTCCGCGCGTATCAACGCCGAACTGGTGGAGCTGTCTTCGCAAGCAGCCTCATTCCGTTCGACGCTTGGCGTGTTAACTGCCGAAAGTGATAAGGCGCAAAACGTTGCAAATAAGATAAAAACCCTGGATGCGGCGCTTGCCACTATTGACGAGCGTATCGAATCGGCGCAGGTGTCCCGTGAATGGCTTGCGCGGCTTGAAACGCGGCTTGAAGAACTAAATAGACAAGCTCAGGAGCAGGTGAAATTCATGGGAACCCTGATGAAAGAGAATAGTCCAGGTTCAGGAGGAGCTTCCAAAAACAAAAGCGCTCCTCCTATAGGCGTACGGGAGAACGTTATAAAACTTGCGCATCAGGGCTGGACGGTTGATGAGATTGCCCGCTCATTGAAACTTGGACGGGGTGAAGTGGAGTTGATTTTAGAATTGTCTCAAAAAGGTTGATGTACTGTGAACATTGTTCTTTTTGAACCGTTTGAAATTGGGAAACCTCTTCCCAAACGTGACGAACGCGCCGTTCATCTTCTCAAGGTGTTGCACAAACAAGTAGGCGATACTTTTGAGGCAGGCATTGTGGGCGGGAATCTCGGTACAGGGCTTATTGAAAGCATCAGGCTTGAAGGCATTGGTTTTTCCCTTAATCTTAGAGAGAAGCCGCCGCCGCGTCTTCCCCTCTGTATCGGCGTTGGCTTTCCCCGTCCCATACAACTGCGCCGCCTTTTGCGAGATCTTGCAAATCTCGGCGTTGAGGCGATAGATGTCTTCGGCACGGATTTGAGCGAAAAGAGCTACCGCGATACGAGATTGCTCACAGACGGGGGAGCTCACGCGGCGCTTGTCGAAGGAGCGGTACAGGCGCGTGACACCCATATTCCACTGATGTCCGCGTATGAAAGCATAGACGGCTGGCTTTTGGAACGCCCGTGGGATAAAGCGCGGAGTTCGCCGTACTCTGAATCAGGCAGAAGCAGGAGTCTCCGTATCACTCCTATTCTCATCGCCGCAGACAACGTACGGCCCGAATCCGCATTGTCCCGGCTCAATCCCCTCGGACGCCCTTTGGTGATCGCTGTGGGATCAGAAAGAGGATGGTCGGATCGTGAGCGCGCCGAACTTGAAAATGCGGGGTTTGTTCGTCATTCTATGGGCAAACGGGCTATGAGAACTGAAACAGCGTGCGTCGCGGCCGCGATATTGGCCATGGAAAAGCTCGGAGAGCTGGAATAACAACGATATGCTAGAGGCGGCGCATAAATCATTGAGCCTTTCCCAAAACGCGCCCCAGGGCGTCAGTTTTGGAAAAGCAAGCATAGATTTAGAGTGAAAAAGTGGGCTTTAGACCGCTTTTTCAAGAGCATTTCATAAAACTAACCCGAATATAGTTCGCGACACAGTTCGCGTTTTGGGAAATGCTCCATTATAAGGAGAATTATTTGAATCAAGATCAAGTCAAGGAAAAATTGTTAGCCATAGAAGATGCGCCGTTGGACTTTTCTTTGATATTTTCAGGTAAAAAAAGCAAAAAAGTGAATGGGTTATACAAACCGGAGACGAGAGAAATCGTCATTCACAACCGCAACTTCAACGATGACAACCTGTTGCTGTACACGGCGATACACGAATACGCGCATCACCTGCATGCGTGCGCACAGGGAGGCAAGCTCTCCGCGCGCGCGCATACGCCGGAATTTTGGGCTATTCTCCATAATCTTCTTGAAAGAGCCGAATCTCAAAACATATACCGGAATGTCTTCGCCGCTTCTCCCGAACTGACCGCGTTAACCGAAACCATCAGGACGAAGCATCTCGCGGAAAATGGGGCGATAGTTAAAGATTTAGGAGAAAAATTGTTGCTGGCGCAGGAACTGTGTGAGAAAATCGGCGGGCGTTTTGAGGATTATATCGACAGGGTGTTAAGGATTCCGCGCCTTGCGGCTACGACCGCCATAAAAATGCATCAGTACAACGTAAATCCTTCTGTGGGTCCCGATAACATGCGTTTCTTGGCGGGCATCAGAGACGAGGATGTCCGCGCGGCTGCGGAAGCTGCCCTGATCAGCGGTAAAAGCCCTGATACGGTAAAGGTCGCCGCAAAATCGCAGAAAACCCCATCTGTTGAAGAATATCCCCGCATGAGGCTTGAAAAGCTTGAGAAAGAAAAAGCCCGTCTTGAGCGGACGCTTGATTCAATTAAGAAACGTCTTGATGAAATTACTCAGGAGTTGGAACAGTGTTAATGACAAATATAAATAAAATTCTCGTTTTTCTGTCTTTGCTTCAGTCTTTTACTTTGTTCGCTCAAACTACCGTTGAAAACACACTGAATGCCAGCCGTATTGACGAGCAGCGTAGGCTTTTTCCTAATATACTCTTCGCTGATACACTGCTGGCTGAAAGAAACAAGGAAAATCGCAAGCCGTATTGGGTTAATACGCAAGCGGATATGGAAGCTTCCAAGCCCATAACGCCGGATCAGCGTTCGCTTTTGCTTAATAATGATATTCTCGCGTATTATGGACATCCGAATTCCGTAAATATGGGTATTCTGGGACGTTATTCAATGGAAGAACTGGATGGGCAACTTACAAAACTCGCCGCCGAATATAAGAAGACGGGCGGCAGAAACGTTATCACCGGATTTTACATCATTTATGGAACCGTGTGGCCCGAGGGAGAAATCGGCATTATCAACAACGACATTCTTATGAAGTACATAAACTACGCGCAAAAACATAATATGCTTGTCTTCATTGATCACCAGATCGGCAAGTACGATCCGATTGCGGCCATAAGACGAATGCTCCCCTACCTCAAGTATCCTAATGTTCATCTTGCCCTCGATCCCGAATGGCGCACGACCAAACCCATGAAAGAAATCGGTACGGTAACCGCCGCGGAGATCGATCAAGTGCAACAAATCATGGAAGAATATTTGAAGGCAAACAATATCCCCGGCGAGCGGATGCTGGTGATCCACCAGTTTAAACCGTGGATGATATCAAATCGCGCGGATATAAAAAGCAGTTTCAGCAAGGTGCGTCTTGTGCATTGCGCGGACGGTTTTGGAAATCCCGCCCAGAAGATTGGCTCTTATAAAGCAAACGCCTTTGATGATTACAACGCGGCGTATCCGGTGAAGCCGACGCTTAATATGCCGGTTAAAGCGTTCAAATTGTTCTACAACTTCAACATACCGGGCGCGGGTTTTGACCACCCCTTGCTTACGCCCAAAGATGTGTATGCCTTGAATCCAAGGCCCTACGTGATCATGTACCAGTAACCGGCAAAGCGGACGGATTGCCCCATTTCTACGGGCTTGAGGAAAACGCGCCTTTTTTGTATACTTATCCAAAAAGGGTTGTTCCAAAACCAATTTGAAACAGCTTCAAGAGAGAAAAGGATCGTCACATGTTATTTAGATCAACTCAACCGGATAGAATGCCCGTCTCGTATAAAGAGGCTATTCTCAATGGGATGCCGCCCGAAGGCGGGTTGTATGTCCTTGATTCGGTCATGGACATGCGGCATTTTTTTCTTTATATGGACAGTGAAACAACCTTTCGGGAATTGATTTCCGCCATATCGCCCATTTTGCTTCAGGGTGAGTTAAATCCTTTGAGCGCGGCTTCGGTTGCGGAAAGCGCCTTTGATTTTGAGCCGGAACTGCGGCAATTGGACGAGCGTTATTCTATACTGACTTTGTACAATGGACCAACCGGCGTATTCAAGGATTTTGGCATTGCGTATATCGCCGCGCTTATGGAAGAATTTGCGCCCGGTGATAAAAAAATTATGGTGGTGTCCGCAGCTCGAAGCGATACCGGCGCCAGTCTCGCTCACGCCTTTCATCAAAGGAAGAATATCATATCGGTTATTCTGTATCCTTCCGGCGTTATTCGCGGGCTTGATGAGAAGACTTTTGTGGAAAATGGGGGCAATATCATCCCCATTCAAATAGACGGCGTTTTTGACGATTGCCAACGGCTGGTGATGGAAATCATGAAGGACAGGGACTTTGTTGGGCGTTACAACCTGACGACGGCTAACGCCATCAATGTAGGACGTCTTCTGCCCCAGACTTTCTATTATCTTTACGCCTTTATTAAGGTGAAAAAATGGCTTTCCGGCGATCTGCAATTCAGCGTGCCATGCGGCAATTTCGGAAACCTTATTGCGGGACTTTATGCATGGAAGTTCGGTATGCCGGTGAATGGTTTTATTGCCGCGATGAACGCCAACAATGCTTTCGCCAACTTCTTTTCGGAAAAAGCTTTCACCACAAAACGGCGGATCTCGACCATTTCACCCGCGCTTGACGTATGTTTTCCGTCCAATTATGAACGCCTCCTCTCATTTTACAATGAAGCTCCGCTTGTCATGCGAAACATGGTCTTTCCCCAATCAATAGATGATGAGATTACCCGTAAAACCATGAAAGACGTATGGAAAAAACACAACATAATTCTCGATTCGCATACGGCGGTCGCCTTTGCGGCCGCAAAACAGAACGCTGAAACAAGCGGCGATGAGTGTCATACTATCATTCTTGCCACAGAGCATCCGGCAAAGCAGGCGCCTTTAGTTTTCGACACGCTGGGACAAATGGCGCCAATACCTGAAAAATTGTCCTTGCTCAAAAAAGAATGCAAACCGACCGCTTGTATTTCTCCACAAATTGACACTTTGGAAAGCGCCATTGCAAGCTGTTTTTAAAAAACCAATTCCATTGTACACAATGACGCGAGAAAACGCGAAGACGCCGGCGAAGACTTCGTTGGCGTCCCTATTTTTGATGCTTTTCATGTTTTTTTTCATGCATCTCCATTCTGCTCACGCGCAAACGTTCAACCAAGCGGAACAAGTGATGAAATCTCTCGCCGCCGCATACCCCGACCGTATCGGAAAGGCTGTTTTCAGAAACGGCGATTGGGCTGTTCAGGTGTACGGCGTATGGTTTTATTATGCGGGCGGAAGATTGCTTCCTGAAGAACTACGCTTGAAAGCGTCTGAGTACGACCCCCAGACATTCTACCGGTATCCGCGAGATTTGCCCGAATGGAAAGCCCCGAATCCCGAATCAGCCGCGCAATTTATGACTATGCAACGGAGGCGTTCTTCCCGAGTTACAAAACGCTCTCAACACTTTTTTGACGCTTTATGGCGGGCGAGCGACAAAGATGAGGCGTATGGGCATGTAAAGACCATTCGATTTCTCGGCTGGAATGCGCTCGTTCACTATTCTATACTTGAGGATCTCGCCCTTATTGAAGAAGCCATTAATAAAGAGGCGAAGGTCAATGCTCAGGTGAGACAATGGTTAAGCGCTATAACAAGTCTTTCCGCATGGAATTGGCGGAATATCGCCGATGTCCAAAGCAGGAGTTTCCACTCATACGGCGCCGCGATTGACATACAAGTTAAAGTCCAGCGTGGTGAAGAGACGTACTGGCTTTGGACAAGTCAAAAAGGCGTTGATTGGTGGGCGGTTCCTTATCAAAACCGGTTGCACCCGCCGGATATAGTGGTCAAAATCTTCGAATCATATGGCTTTGTGTGGGGCGGAAAGTGGCTTTTTTACGATACTATGCATTTTGAATACAGACCGGAAGTACTTATCTTGAACAATATCCCGATGAATGGGATAAGATAACAATTACTCTCATTTTACAGTCCAACAATATATGAAACAAGTTTTTTTTAATAGCTAAAGGGAATAATATCGCTGTAGGATGGGATAAGGGTAAGAAGAAAAGTAAAATATATACGGAGGCTCGGTAGAGTGGGGGCGACATGAGAGGGGGTAAAGGAAAAAGTCTGGCGGCGACCTACTTTCCCGCGGGAAGCAGTATCATCGGCGCGGGAGGGCTTAACTGCCGTGTTCGGGATGGGAACGGGTG
>JAIRLZ010000188.1 GCA_031259035.1 Treponema sp.
TGATAGGCGTCCCCCTCGTCGTATCCCCTGCAAAGGTAAGTTGTGGCCCGCCCCTTGCGTTGTTCATATTACCCCCCCCCCCCCCCAACTGAAAAGATAAGGAACGCCGCCCTTCAACGGTTGATTTTTAACAGCGTCCAGCCGCGCCATTGCCGCGCCTTACCCCAACAACTTCAGCACATGAGACGGGCATTTTGCCACACACGCAGCGCACGCCGAGCATTTCTCGTAATCAACGACCGGTATGCCGTCCACAATGGTGATGCAATGATCCGGACACACGCGGACGCAGAGGGCGCATTTGATGCAGCCGGTCTTGCATGTCTTGCGTACCTGCGGTTTGAGCGGGTTGCGGTTGGAACAGAGCACTATGGAACCGCGGCGGTCTTTTGGTACAACTCTGATAAGCCCTTGGGGACATGCGCTCATGCAGGCTTTGCAGCCTGTGCATTTGTCTCTGTCGATGACGGGAAGCCCGTCTTGTCCCATAGCGAGCGCGCCGAATTGGCACACATTCACACAGTCGCCGAACCCTATGCACCCCCACGCGCAGAGTTTGGTTCCGCCGACCGAGAGCTTCGCGCCGCAGCATGTCCTCATGCCGGTATACTCGCCTTTTAAGGGCGCGTGGTCTTTCGACCCTTGACAGGCAAGCGCGGCGATTTCCAGCGCCATATCCGCGCTGCCGCCCATGAGCGCCGCGAGTTTTTCGGCGACCGCCTGCCCGCCAACGGGACATTTGTTTATATCGGCGGCCTTTGCCGCAACCGCGGCCGCGTACCCGTCGCATCCGGGGAAGCCGCAGCCGCCGCAGTTGGCGCCGGGCAAACAGTCCCGTATCCGCCCTATGAGGGGATCAACGGCCACCGCGAAGATTTTTTTGAAGAATCCGAGCGCAAAACCCAGAACAAAAGCCAGAATAAGCGCGAATAGCGCGGTTATTATGATTATCATATCACGTTCCTCACTTCACCAGCCCTGAAAAACCGGTAAACGCCATAGACAACAGGGCGGCTGTTACGAACAATATGGGCGTGCCTTTGAGAAACGCCGGAACATCGCTGGATCGGAGCCGCTCCCGAATGCCGGCGAGGATGACCAGCGAGAGCAGGAAGCCGAGCGCGACGCCGACCGCGAACACTATCGCTTCAATAAACGAGTAGCCGTTGGAAATGACGTCAAAGGTTACGGCTAAAATGGCGCAATTCGTGGTGATAAGCGCGAGGTAGATGCCCATTGAGCCGTACAGCGCGGGAGCCGTCTTTTTAAGGTAGAATTCGACAAGTTGCACAAGCGATGCTATGACCAGAATGAACACGAGTATTTGCAGGAATACAAGCCCAAGGGGTTCCAGAATCAACGTGTAAATGGGATATGTGACGCAGGTCGCCAGCACCGTAACAAAGGTGACGGCAAGCCCCATGCCGATAGATTTATTTACATCGGTACTCATACCGATGAAGGGACAGAGCGCCAAAAAGCGCATCAGCACCACATTGTTTATCAGAAACGCCGAAATGAAAATTTTGAACAACTGCATGTTCGCCTCCTAAACAGATTTTTCCCTATTCACAGCTTTTTTCAAAAACAGATTAAGGCTGATGAACAGGGCGAATACAAAAAAGCCGCCCGGAGGCAGAACGAAAAACAGAATCGGCTGGTAGGCGTCAGGCAAAATCTGGAACCCAAAAACAGCGCCGCTTCCGAGAATTTCCCGCACAACGGAAATGGCGGCGAGAACCCATGTATATCCAAGCCCCATGCCGAGCGCGTCCGGGATAACGCCGCCAAGCGGTTGCTTGGACGCGAATCCCTCAACCCGTCCCATGATGATGCAATTCACCACGATGAGCGGAATGAAGACGCCCATAGCCTTTGACAACTCTGGAAACCACGCCTTTAACACATAGTCGATGACCGTCGTAAACGCCGCGATAATGATGATGAACACCGGAATACGCACCGAGTCGGGTATCAATTTTCTAAAGACGCTGATGACGATTTCCGACATGAGCAGCACAAAGGTCATGGAAAGCCCCATGCCGATGCCGTTTACAACCGTGGTTGTCACCGCGAGGCTTGAACACAACCCTATCATCAGGATAAGAAGCGGATTTTCATTGATAATGCCGTTGAAAAACAGTTTAAAGAATTGTGAAGACCGCACGGGCGCGGAAGCGGGCGTGACAGCGGAATCATTCATTTGTTGTATCCTCCTAAATATGCAGCCGCGGCCTGCGCCGAGGCTTTCACCACATTCGCTACGGCGCGGCTTGTTATCGTTGACGCGGTGATGGCGATGACATCCTCTTTTACCGTAAATGCGTGGCTCGCGGACTTTTCGCTGAATTGACCGGTGAACGTGATCTTCTTGGCTTTATCCACATAGTACGCTGGCGACGCCGCGTTCGCCCCAAGTCCGGGCGTGTCCGCGTGTTCAAGCACCTTGACGCGGGTGATTTTCGCGTCGGTTCCCACACCGGTGAGAATTTTGATGGGGCCTCCATAACTTGCGCCCGAAGCCTGAATCGCAAGCCCGATGGGTTCGCCGGATTGCCGTATTTCGTACACAATCTGGAAGGCTACGGACGCATCAGGCGAAGCGACGCTGTCAGTGACATCTTCGAAGGCGTCCATGCGCGGGAAAAGTTCCTGCAAAGAGGCTTCTAAATCCGCCTTTTGCCGTTCGCTGATGACAGCGGAAGTGCCAGTATACACAAACGCCAGCCCCACGCAGGCGGCTGTCGCGTACATTGCCAACACAAAGCCAAGTTTCAGCATTTCTTTCACATCCTTCATTTCCCCGCCCCCTTCGCCTCCGCCGCGCCGGTTTTCGCGGACGCAAAAAGCTTTTTCTTGGGTGCATATCCGTATTTTCTGGACAACAGCTTGTTGAGAAACGGGGTGAGGGCGTTCATTATGAGTATGCCGTAGGTGACGCCCTCAGGAAAAGCCCCCCATTTCCGTATCAGCGCCGTGATGAGTCCCGCGCCCACGCCGAACAGGAGTTTTCCCTTTGCCGTAAAGGGTACGGTCGTGTAATCGGTCGCCATGAACACCGCGCCGAACAGTACGCCGCCGCTTAGAACGCCGAACAGCGGGTCAAGTCCAAGCGCGAGCGACCCGGCCGCAACCGCCGCGATCATGGCGAGAGGCGCCCGCCAGTCAATGGTTTTGGTGGCAAGGAGATATGCCGCGCCCGCTAGAATCAGCAAAATTGAAGTTTCGCCGGTACTGCCGCTCCGGTTGCCGAAGAAAAGCGTCTTGATCACCGATGCGTAATCCGCCGCGCCGCCGAAAGAGTCCGCTACGCCGGCGATGCCCCCGCCCTGCTTGATGATGTTAAGCGGCGTGGCCGCGCTTACGGCGTCAAAACCGGCGAGACCGGCGGACAAATCATTCGGTTTGCTCCATTCGGTGAGCGCGGCCGGGAAACTCATCAGGAGGAAGGCGCGCGCTGAAAGCGCCGGGTTGAACACATTCGAGCCAAGACCGCCGAAGAATTCTTTAACCACAACAACCGCGAAGATCGCGCCCAGCGCCGTCATCCACCCCGGCGTCGCCGGCGGGATCTCCAACGCAAGCACCAGTCCGGTAACCGCCGCCGACAGGTCTTTCACCCTGCATTCCTGTTTGAGGACGCGCCTGAACAACGCTTCCGCGATCATCGCCGACGCGACTGAAACCGCGATGTTAAGCAGCGCCGGAAGTCCAAAAATAACGCAGCCAAAAATCGCGGCCGGAACGAGCGCGACAAGCGCGTTCCGCATAAGCGCCGCGGCGCTTGTTGGCGTCGCGACATGGGGGCTTGGCGAAAGCTGCAAGAGCTTTTTGCCGCTTCCGGCAATGCCGCCGGCGCCGCTCGTAGCGGCGGCTTTAGCGGCGGCTTTATTAGTTTGAACCGCGCTTCCTTGCGCGCCGCCTCCTTGCGTGATTTTCTGTTCTTTACCATCTATTTCTGCCATATATTCCTCACTCTTTCGCCGCCTGCCGAGCTGCGGTCTCCGCTTGCCGCTTCGCCCGCAATATCTGCTTGCCTACTCTGAACCGTTGCGTCAGTTTGATATGCGCCGGGCAATTATAGGCGCAGCCGCCGCACTCAATGCAGTCCATGAGCCCCGCGCGCACCGCTTCGTCCAGATCGCCGGTATTCAGCGCTATGTTCATTGAGACTGGCGAAAGCCCGCACGAACAGCCGCGTATGCACCGCCCGCACCGGATGCAGGAGCCTTCGGCATAGGCGGCGGTCTCTTCCCGCGTCATCAGAATAACGCCGGACGTGTTTTTTTGAATGGGAATTTCAAGGGTGGGTACGGACGCGCCCATCATGGGCCCGCCGAACAGTATTTTATGCAGTTTGTCGTAATCGACATCCATAAAACACTGGGGCAAATCGGACAGCATGGCGCCGACGGGCGCCCTGATGTTTTTCGGCGTCTTGCAGGCGAGTCCGCTCACGGTCAAATCCCTGTCAACAAGCGGCTTGCCCAAGTCAAAGGCTTCGGCGATGGCAATGAGGGTGCCGACATTGTTCACAATGCAGCCCGCGTCCATAGGAAGACCGCCCGAAGGAACTTCCCTGCCTGTAAGCGCGGAGATGAGCAGTTTTTCGCCCCCCTGCGGATACCGCGTGCGACACAAGCCGATGGAAATCTTCCCTTCAAGACCCGCGCTTCGGATTTCCCGTTCAAGCGCCGGAACAAGGCTCGCCTTGTTGTCTTCCATGCCGATAATGGCGTTCTGAACCCCGGTGACGCGCATCACAATGGCGGCGCCTTTTATAAACTGCGCGGACTTCTCGGTCATCAACGCCTCGTCTATGGTGAGGTACGGCTCGCATTCGGCGCCGTTGGCGATGATGGTGTCAATATGTTTGCCCGGAGGCGGGGAAAGTTTCACATGGGTTGGAAAGCCGGCGCCTCCCATGCCCACTATGCCCGCGTCGCGGACGCGGGCAATCACCTCGTCTTTCGAGCAGGCGAATGCGTCAAGCGGCGGCATAAACGCCGTATCGGTCAAAGCGCGTTCCGCGTCCGGTTCAATGCATACGCATACGCCGTCCGTGTTGTTTGATTGAAGGCGCGGTTCTATCTTCCGTACGACGCCGGCGACCGAAGCGTGAACCGGCGCCGCAAGGCTCCCCGGCTTCACGGCGTCGGCGATTTTCTGTCCTCGCTTCACCCGGTCGCCCACAGCGACTAACGCCTGATTCGGCGCGCCAAAATGCTGATTTATAGGAATAACAAGCTGTTTCGGCGTGGGAATCGTCTCAACAGGTTTTCCTTCGGTGGCCGTCTTCCGGGTGGGAAGGCGAAGCCCCCGTTTGAATGTCTTTATATCCATAAAAATATAATAGGAGGAAATGCGAAAACCGTCAAGTACGCGGGGGCGCCGCCCCATATGCACTAATTTAACAAGCATTGCACATCTGGCGCCGTATTCCCCCCCTTCCGTTTTTCACATTCAAGACGTTTCGCTATGCGCTGGTAATCTTCAAGTGTCCGCAAACCC
>JAIRLZ010000208.1 GCA_031259035.1 Treponema sp.
AGCGGCGGGGTATTGAAGATTTCTCCTTGAAATCTTTGCGTATGCGGGGGAACAAATCCCCCGCACCCCCAGTTCTAACCGCCCCAAGGGGCGGGGTATTAAACCCCCAATGGAATCAAGCTTGCAAACTTCTTGGCGGCTTATGAGAAATGCGGATTTGATTTGGACGGAGACAATAACTTCCTTCCGAAACCTGGCGTCATGGAGCAAGGTAGCGATTGGCCTATAAGGATAATCGAAACCGCGAAGAGCTGGGATATCTACAAACTCTACGAGCGTTATCACGACAAGGGCAAGCTCGCCAGCCTTTCGAAAGTGGATGCCGGCGTGCACACCGTCTATGATCCCGCCACCGGCCAGACCATAAGGTACGAGGGAATAACCGTCGCCGGAAACAGCGCGGCCGGGCTTTACGGCGCGAACAACCAGCCCTCCGCCTCCTTCCCCTACAGGGTCAAGGGCGAAGTCCTAAGCGCCATGCGCGATTTTGCCGGTTTCGAGAACCTTTACGAATACACCGGCGATATGTCCTTGCCGATAAACGTAAACGGCCAGCGCTCGCCATACAAAATCAAAAATTTTGCCACGGAAAGCTTGATGCCGGACGCGAATTTCTTAGGCGAGGGCGCGCGCTTTTTCCGGTACGCTCCCGGAGGTTCTGGCAACCCGACCGGCGCGATAAAAATAATGCGCGCCACGGCTGTGGGTAGTGGCACGAACGCAAAATACCTCGACCTGCGCGACCTGCCTCTTGAGGAAAAAATCAATCTTGGCGGCGGAGCGCCCGGTGGCGAGATAGCGTTCGCCTCGGTCGCCATGCTCAAATCCGTCGGCGATCCGGGACTTGTTTTTCCTTACTCGATCGGATACGCCAACGACAATTCCGGTACCACGAAGCTCGTCGGCACGACCGCCGAAGGATTCGACCCTACGTTTTCGAGCATTCGTAATACCGGCATCATTGGGGTTTTGGAATTACAAGACTGGACGGAAGGCGCCCCGCCCGCCACCAAATTCGCAGCCGATTTTCCGGCCTCGGAAAAGTGGACCGCGGCGGAGTTCAATTCTCTCCTCTCCATTGTAATTAAACCTTACGCAAACCAAAACCCCGCTCTTGATTTGATAATGGGAGGCCCGGCCCTCGCCGCCCTAAGGGGCGCGATGCCGGCGCATGCCGAGGGGAGAAAAACCCTTGGCAGCCCGGTCCTTGCCGCCGTCTTGGACGACTATCGTCTCGGCCGCCATATATCCGAAAAAGGTGTCTGACACCGTTTTGGGACTGGGTGGAAGCGGCGGCGGGGTGTGGTACGCCGCTTTTACCAGGACCGGGGGAACCATCTATGGGAACAACGAATCGTCAGAACGGGCGAATACCGTTACCGGCCAAAACGCTCAGGGCGCGGCGGTATATGCGGAAGCCTCCTCTGCGGTACGCCTGGAAAACACCGCGGACACCGATTGCGTTCATTTGTGTCGCGGGGGTCTGTCCATATGCGTTTACTTACCAAGACCCCAAAACCATGATACGCTCAAGGAATGAAAAGGGAAAAAGCAGGTTTTGAGCGGTTACTGTCGGTTATGCCCGAAGGGTGGGAGGACAAGGCAAAAAAGCTTGGGGCATTCGTACGCGGAGGGGAAATAAAGAGCGCTGTTGATGTATTACGCTTGGTATTCTTATACCTGACCGAAGGGAAATCCTTTAGTGGAACGGCGGCGTTGCTCCAACGTGGCGATATTTGTTTGACAAGCGAAAAGGCGGCGTTCACGAGGTTTCAAAAGCGCGGGGAATGGCTTGGGTGGCTGTGCGAACGCCTGAGCCGGAACAACAAGGCGATTGGGGAGGCGCCGGTATGGCTGGGGGATCGGAAGGTCCATCTGGTTGACGCCGGCGATGAGCCGGCACACGGGGGCGATAAAGCGGATTGCCGGCCGTGTTACGCGATTGGGCTGTTTGACCTGGGGATGAAAGAGATGGCGCTGACCGCGGCGGAACAGGGGGAAAGTCCGGCAATTTCAAGAGCTTTGGAGGGAAAGACATCGTGATAGGGGGCCGGGCGTATCGCGGCGAACAGGGGATGGCATACTTGTTAGGAAGGGAGGGCGATTTTCTGTTCCGGTTTGGGACAAAACGGTTTCAGAGGAAATACGGGGACAAAGAACCGAGCGAGGCGCACAGAGCCTATAACCGGCATGTGATGGTGGTGACGTCAACAACCGATGCGGCGCCTGAAATGACGCTGGATTTGTATCGCCAGCGGCGGCGGATTGAGATGGCGTTCAAGCGGTTAAAGACAGTATTCAAATGCCATGAAACACCGGCGCATGTTGAGCCGAGCGTCCGCGCATGGTTTTACGGGAAATTGTTATTGGCCGCCCTCTGTGAAACATGGGTTGACCGGGGGCGTTTTCCCCCCTCCGCGGGAAGGGATTCCCGATAAAGAGCGGTCGTTATGGAATGAACAACGACTTATGCTGGTCATGGTAAAGCATATGCTCCTTGAGACAATTTCCCTTACGAATTTGTTTAAAAACATTCATCACCTTGGAAAACTTTGCGCCAATTCTCAAAGAAAACGACTTCCGGCGCTTTATAGGCTTCTCGTCTCTAAGTAAACGCATATGGGTCTCATACCCCGCCGCAAACTTGTTTGCGACTTCAGGGCGGGGCAGTTCATTCAGGAGGATCGGCGCAGGAGACGCCGGCGTCCGGCAAGTCGCAAGCGCCGCTATGTCCCGCTTTGCCTGTATTCCTATGACACTGGTTCTTTGAGGGCTTTCAGGCTGCTTTTGCCGGGCTTCTCCTTTTTCGCTTGTTTTTGCGCTTTTTTCCCGTTTCTTACGCGCCGTTTGGCAAGAAACCCCGTATAAGAGGGTATGCTGGCAGGGTGTCCGCCTGCCTCCGTAGACGGGGAAAGTTTTGCATTCATCCGAAAGTCATTCTTCAAAACAGCCGGCAAGGTCGCAAGGCAACGCGCTTTTCACGCCTTTTTTATTTCAACTTCCATGACGCGATGTCCTTTAACCTTGAGCGCCGTAATATGGAGTTTTTTTTCAAAACTTTCAACGGTAAAGCCGTCCCCCTCTTCGGGAACACCGCCTACTGTTTCCATGACCCAGTTCGCAACGGTGGTATGCCGCTGTTCGGCCGGTTGCTCAAGGGAAAAAACGTCAAAGAGGTCTTCCAATGCGGTCTTGCCCAAAACTCTCCATGTATTTTCATCAATTTTCACCATTTCTTCAACGACCTCATCATGTTCATCCCAAATTTCACCGACAAGCTCTTCAATAATGTCTTCTATGGTGATGATGCCCCGCGTCCCGCCGAATTCGTCAACCAGAATGGCCATGTGAGACTTCTTTTTTTGTAAAATTCGCAGCAACTTTGTGATTCTCATGTTTTCCGTGATGAAAACCACCGGCTTTATGATATCGGAAAGGCTTCGCTTGTTTCTGTACGCCTGATAAAAGTCTTTGAGCAGGATGAATCCGGTGATGTTGTCGATATTTTCCCGGTAAATAGGCAGCCGTGAGAACCCGGTTTCCTGAAACTTTTTGTCAATGTCTTCCATAGAGTCATCAATGGACGCGGCCATAACATCAATGCGCGGCGTAAAAATCTCACGGGCTGTAATATCGTCAAATTCGATAGTCCGCTTTATCATGTCTTCTTCCCGCTCGTTGATGCCGCCCTCCTGCCGCACCTCCTCGACAAAGGTCAGCAATTCCGCTTCTGTAACAGAGCGATCCGGATTCACCTTGAACAGCTTCATAATGAAATTTTTCCATACCCTCAGACTGTAATTAAGGGGCGAAAGGAGAAAGACAAGCGCGCTCAGGTAGGGGGCGGAAAAGAGGGCGAACGATTCAGGCGCTTCTTTCGCAAGGGTCTTGGGCGAGATTTCACCGACGACAAGCACAAAAACCGTAGTCGCCAGCGTGGCTACACCCACGCCGGCTTTGCCCAATAGCTCCACAAACAGCACGGTTGCCAAAGCGGAAGCGGAAATGTTGACAATATTGTTGCCGACAAGCACGGTTGAGAGCAATTTGTCGTACTGTTCCACAAGCTCAAGAGCCTTTTTCGCCCTTTTATCGCCGGAAGCGGCGAGGTTTTTCATTTTTATCCGGTTGAGGGAGGAATAAGCGGTTTCACTCGCGGAAAAAAAAGCTGACAACATCAATAAAACAATGAGGGATGAAATCAATGCTATACTGTTAATATCCATATTTTTCTTCTCCGGCGCATGGCGCCGCAACGTTATACGCCGACTCTGCGCAAATAGTCCGGTTCAGGTTCAGCCGCCGCTTCAGCAGCCAATGACGCGCCGGTTTGCCGCGCAACAGACTTGCCCGCACCCTTGCCGGCGCCTTTCGGTTTGGATCTGTCCTCGCCGGACGTCAACCGCTTTTTTGCCGCATCCCTGTCCGCCAGCGACAAGGAAGCCGCCGTCTTTACCGCGTGAGCCAGGGGCGGCTTTATGCCGCATGTTTCCGCAATCGCTTCTACAGAGGCGGCGGCGACGCGCTCAAGGCTTGTGAAGGACTTCATGATAGCGGACGCCTTTTTCGCTCCTATGCCGGCGACATTTTCAAGCACAGAAAAACAAATGTCTTCCGAACGCAATTTTTGATTGAACGAGGTGGCGAACCGGTGCGTCTCGTCACGCACAAACTGCAACAATTTGAGAGCCTCGGAACGCCTTGAAAGACGAATCGGTTCGGGCGACCCTGGAAGCCACAACTCCTCGTCCCGTTTGGCAAGTCCGACAATATCGCAATCAACGCCCACCTCGTCAAGCGCACTCTGGGCGGCGTTCACCTGCCCAAGACCGCCGTCAATGAGTATGAGGTCGGGCAAGTCTTTGCCCTCGCGCACAAGTCTGGAATAACGGCGGCGCACGGCTTCCCGCATAGCGGCGAAATCGTCTACTATACCGATTACGGTGTGCAGTTTGAAAATACGGTAATTTTTGCGATCAGGAACGCCGTTTTTAAAGGAAATAAGGGACGCGACCGGATATTTGCCGTCAAGCTGGGCAATGTCAAACCCTTCGATCCGTACCGGCAACTGGTTGAGCCGCAACGCCTGCATCATCTCTTCAAGCGCTGGTCCCGCTCCGCGTTCCTTGAGCCGTTTCCGTACATCTTCTTGCGCGTTCTGCCTCGCCATGGCAAGCACAGCCGCGTGGCGCTGGTCATCCGCCCCTTGTATTGACGGCGTGTATCCAAAGGTTTCGGCGAACCATTTTTTGAGAGAATCGCCGACGGCAGAGCCGTTGTTTTCACTGTTTCCGTCGCTGATCGTTTCAACATAAATGGCTGATGGCGGCGGAACGGAGGGGTTGTAGTACGACATGAGAAAGGTCTCAACCGATTCTTCCTCGTCCGCCGCGGAACGGGTGCGGAAAAGATCCCTGCCTATCATCTTGCCGCCCCGCATGGAGAACACGGTGAAGGTGGTGAGTACGCCTTCGCTCGCGCTTGCAATGTAATCACGCGCATTCTCGTTCATATCAACCACCATAGAACTGGCGCTGTCCTGGAGGGTCTCAATAGCCCGTATAGTATCGCGCAATTCAGAGGCGCGTTCAAAATCAAGCGCGGCGGCCGCCTCGTGCATGTTTTTGGTGAGATCAATGATGAGACCCGCAGCGTCGCCTGACAAGATTTTCTCCACCTGTTTGACATGCGCTCTGTAATTGCGGACTGATATCTTGCCGCAGCACGGCGCGCAGCACCTTTTTATATGATAATACATGCATGGATTGTCCCGTTTGCGGAAGACATGGCACTTGCGCAGATAAAAGAGTTTTTCCGCCATAGCCATTACGGTCTCCAGAGCTTGTATATTGGTGAAAGGTCCAAAATACAGGGATCCGTCTTCGACAATATACCGGGTCTTGAACATGCGGGGGAATTTTTCCGAGGTTATTCGAATGACAGGATACGTTTTCCCGTCTTTAAGATTGATGTTGTACTTGGGCGAGTGTTGTTTGATGAGCGTGTTCTCAAGGAGAAGCGCTTCGTACTCATTCGCAACGATGATGGTTTCAATACGCTCGGCGCGTTTGATGAGCGCGGCGGTTTTGGGGTCTTTTTCACCGGAAAAATACGATGAAAGCCGGTGGCGCAGCGCTTTCGCTTTGCCCACATAAATGATATTGTTTTCTTCGTCCCGCCACAGGTATACGCCGGGATCAACGGGCGCGTCCCGGGCGAATTTTCTGAGAAGTTCTTTTTTTTCTTCAATAGTATCTGGTACAGATGGCTCCATAGAGTTGAGTATACCTGTTTTCTCCGTATGACGCAATGGTGGCGCATAAATTTTTATGAGCCGCGGACGTATGTACTGGTATGTGAAATTGCGCCCGCCACAGCCGCTGGTTTTTCCCAAAAAATCAGGCCAATGGCTTGACAAGCAATGCCCAAGAGAGGAGCATAGACCCATGAAACAAAGCGGCAAGGCATTGGCAATTATTCTTTTGGAAACCTCATTACGAGGCGGTAAGGAATGACGGCATTTTGCCGCCGGGTAATACGCTTGTTGGAGCTTTATGATGAAAGAGATGAAAGATACGATCACTATTGACAATCTTTGGGTAAACTTACAGGACCATGAAGGCGAGACATTTCATACGATAAAAGGCTTGCCATTTACCTATCGAATGGAAAATGAATTTCTTGTACCAATTAGAAACGGCGCGCCTGTAAAACAGTCTCTTACAAGACAAAACTTTGAGAGAGCTTTGGGACTACTTCCGTTTAATGGTCCCGGAGAAATTAACAATAGTATCCGTGGCCCGGCTTATGTATACGCGCTTCTGCATGACACGCGAATAATGGCGTAAAAGCAAACGTGGATTTAGGTAACGTATAGGCGTTAGCAGCCTGTTGCGCTTTCGCGCATAAACTTGTTACTCTTCCCAATTGCTCGTAATGGAAACCTCATTACAAGGCGGGAAGGCTTCATTGCAGGACGGGGAAGCCTTATTACAGGGCAAAAACGGCGTGAAAAGGAGAGAATATGGCTGAACATCGGGATTACTCGCCGCAAAAAGAGACGGAATTGACTGACTGGGCGGACAATTTCATTCAACAGGCGTCGCAAAACGCCGCCGCATGGCAGATTCCGCAGGATGAAGCGACGAATTTGCAGACAAAACAGATCGCATTCAAAGGTTTGCATTCGGAATGCGCCGCTCCAAACCGTACAAAACCTTATCGTCGATATTAGGGCGATGGTGAACTTCCGCTTTGCCAATCCTATCATTACCGGCGCCATGCGGGTCGCGCCCCAAAGATCACACGAGGACGCCTGTCGGGGCGCCGATTACGAGGCCGGAATTCGACTGCGGGGGCTAGGCAACCCCGCGTGTCGGGCGCAGAGGGCCGCGCCCGCCTACTCATACCGCAGCACTTCGGCGGGTCTGGTGCGGGCGGCGCGGCGGGACGCGAACCATGAAGCCGCCAGCGCCGACAGGAAGCCGAACAGGAATATCAGAACCGCATCTCGGGGAATAACCCGCGCCGGAATCTCTTTTATGTAAAATATTGCGGGAGAAAAAATGGCGAATTCTTCGACCTGCGATCTGCCGAAAAGCCCGTAAATCAGATTCAACAGGCTGATAAAGGCGTTGACGATGTGTTCCAGCGCCGTAAAAAATCCGCTTATGTGGGTTGCGAGAAACAGTCCGAGAACAGTCCCCACGCCCGCTCCGATGAGTCCTATGACAAAGCCGTCCCACACAAATATGAGCCGCACAGCCCATTCGTCCGCGCCTAGAGCGCGCAACAACCCGATTTCCTCGCGGCGTTCCAATACGGCTCTGCGCTGCGCCTGAAAAATATTCAATCCCACCACAATGAAGATAAGCCCCACGAGCAGGAACATGAGCAGCTTCTCCGAGCGCAGGGCGCTGAAAAACGCCTTGTTGTAGTCCCGCCACGAGGTTATGTTCACAACGGCGCAACCGGCGCCGCTTGCGGCGTTTTTTACGGCGCTCAAATTGTTGACAAGCTGGAGCGCGCGAGCGTCATTCCAGCGGTTCTTCAGCTTGACGCCAAGCATGAGGCTTGTGTCATCAAGAAGAGCCGCCGTGTTGATGTTGACAAAACCCCAGCCTATATCGTATTCATAGAAGCCGGAGCGGAAGATGCCCGTAACAGTGAAAACAGAATCTTCACCGGCGTCAAACAAACCGGATAGGGAGGCGATCTCCACCGTATCCCCTACCCGTACATGCAGTCTGTTTGCCAATTCCGCGCCCAGTACTATTGATCGCGGTTCAGTGAGGTCAAAAGAACCGCGTTCTATGTCGAGTTTTTCCGCCATGCCCGCGTCCTGGTCCAGAATAGTTGGAGCGACTCCCCGTATGAGCGCGCCTTCCTGTCCGGATCGTTTCCCGTGAAGTATGACGTACAATTCACGAAATGGCGATGCGGAAACGACGCCCGGAACGGTTCGTATTTGTTCCGCCACAACGTCCATGAGGGCGTTCTGCTCGTCAGTTTCAATGAAGACGGGATCAACGTCCGCGCCGGCATCCGCGCCGGCGGCGCCGCCGTCCACAATCGCGGGAATCTCCGCCCTCACATGAAACGAGGATATTTCGATGATGCTTTCGATAAATCCAAGTTGAAACCCATTCATCACCGCGATAATCACGGTAAGCGCGAGCACGCCCACGCCTATGCCCAAAATCGCCAAGACCGGCGCGGGTGAAGCGCCGCCGGAAGCGCCTTGCTTCCGGCGGCTGTTGTGCCGCGCCGCGACAAATGCCATCCACCCCAACCTCATTGTCTTCCCCTCACCCGCTCTTCTTTTATTTTCCGTCCATTTTCCCAAATTGTCCGCAACGCCACTTTTCCGTCTATATGCAACTCTTCTATCTCAAGTCCGCCTTCGGTTCGTACCGTGCGCTCCAATACGCCGTTCACGTAATTGCGCTCCATTACCCGGTCGTCTTTTGAGTCGTAGTCATACTCGGTCACCCGTGTTTCAAGAACAGCGCCTTCACTGTCAAATGATCGCCATTCCACCGAAGCGAGGCGATCCCGCGCCCAATTATTCCTCACTTCACTGATCAGCGTTCCCGTCTCGTCGTAGCGGCTTTCCACCAGCGCCCGGCCCCTGTCGTCGATTGTGTACGCAACCTCTGACGCGGGAGCGCCGCCCAACGTTTCATTCAAAAAACTCGAATTGGCCGCCGCGTTAGGACGGACAAAATTCCTGTCGAATTCGGGACGCGGTTTAAGCTGGGGAAATGAGATTGCCAGCGCCTGCGGAGCGCCGGTGTGGACGATCCTTTGCACTTTCCGAAGCGAGCGGGAGCGGGAGTAATGATAGTAATCCGTCCAGAACGATGTTTCCCGCCACTCTTTTTGCGGCTCGACCGGCTCAGG
>JAIRLZ010000211.1 GCA_031259035.1 Treponema sp.
AAATGTTCGTTCCCCAAATAATTGATCCAGGGGAGCGGCGTGGCAGGGGTTTCGATCACGTACTCCCGGTCTTCGTCATTAAAATGGCCGTATTTCATAGCACCTTCCTTTATGAATAATTCACACGCCGGCATTGCGCGGCGATATATTTTAACCATGCTCTTTTCCAGAGGTCTCATGGATATACAGAGCGGCGTTAGGAACTGTTCATAAACAAAATGCACAGCATTTTGTTTTAATTGCTTACGCAATTAGGAAATAACATGACCAAACGGTCATGTTATTTCTGAACAGTTCCTTTGGAACCGCGGGGGAGAACCAAGAGGATTCTTCCATGTATTCGGCATATGCCAAAATTATGAAACAGCCGCTACTGAGCGAAAGCCTGACCGGCCGCGTTGCCAAAGAGATGCCCTGTCTCAACGCTAAAAGGACCGTGCGCGGGATCGGCGTCCTGTTCGTTATATAGGCTTTCGGACAGCGCCGTATATTCCTCCGCAAGCCCTTGATCCCCCAGTTCAGCCGCGCATATTCCAGCTTTTTTATAAGCCAAGGGCAGAATTGACATGCACCACGACAGATCATTGGCGAACAACTCCTGAAAATTGGACAGCCCTTCCCGGTATGCCCCGGTTTCGGTTTGTATAAAAGCCATCCAGTACAGGGGCCAGATGTCTTCTGGAAACAATGCGCGGGCGTTCTGAAGCGCGGCGAGAGCGGGCGTCTGAATTTCAGCTATGGGCCTGCCATATTCCAGAAGTTCAGTCAGCAACGAATAGTACATCCCGGCGCAGTATTGACGCATGGTTTCCCGCGTATAATGAAATTCTATCAATTCTGAAGGCGCGCGGTTTTCGGCGAAGGCATAGGCTTCAAGTTCTTCCACGGCTTGCAGCAATGACCGTCCCGTTTCGGCGCCGGGCTTTCTCCAGATCGTATAGTCAAAGAGCGATCCATAATATAATTTGAGGTAATAACACATTATGAGATATGCGGCGTCCATCTCTCTCCGCGGATACTCATCCCATTTCGGGTCTTTCCGCGCGTACTCTTTTAGAAACCGCGTCATGAATCGGATGTTCTCATCGCTTGGGACATAGTTGCGTATGGTTCCAAAGCGCGCGTCTCCCTCCGTTATAAATCCGTCATAATACCCGGTCCAGGTTTCCCATGGCCCTAAAACATCTTGCAGCGCCCCGCTGTCTTTCGACAGGACAATTCGCGGGCCGGAAATCAACCGCCTCCATTCATCCGCCAGATCGTCTCTTCCGATATGAATGCCGGAAAAAAATCCCAAAGAAATGAACGCGGCGCCGTAGTGTTCCGCCAGCCTATACCCCAAAGGCGTCCGCTTCACCTTCGCGCCGTTGTCTAGCGACTCGTCATATACTATTTTAATCCCGTGATACCCTCCGTACAGGATGAGCGCTTTCGCGTCCGGACGCGCGTTATTCAGGGTTTCAATGATGGTCGCCGCGGCGTACTCATCGCGGTAGTTCAACCAATCAACCAAATTGGCGAAATTTTCGGATATCATCGCTCCCGCTTCCGCTGCTATCACCATGAATGGGTCTGTTTCCCGCGTCGTCTGTTCCAGAGACAGCAACGCATGTTTCATATCATCATCTTCCACGCGGCCGCCTGTCAGCATCCACGGATACGATGGCATAAATTGATCATTCGCGGCGAGATCGCTTTCGGTGAAAATATACCGTACGCCCGCGTCATAGAACGCCCTCATGTGTTCCGCCAGGAATATCTCTTCATTGGCTGTTACATGAGTTTCATTGATAAAAATAATTTTTTTGGTTTTAAATGCATTAATCAACCAGGCGGCCGCATCCGGCGCGGTCGCGGCTATTTTTTCCATCCTTTTTTCCGGCGCAGACGTGCATCCGCCTGCCGCCATGAGGAGAATCGCCGCAATCGCCATAGCTTTGTGAAGCATACCCATTTCTTTTACTCCCGGTGTTTCGCCTGTTTTCTATATTATCGCACATTCCACACAAAACATCAACTCTTTTTTACGCAGGGTGTCAGTCACCTTTTTCGGCAAGGATAACGGCCATGCAGGAGCAATCCAGCCTGAGTTCGTCCTTCCCCGCGTCGGATAATTCCGTCACGATCCGTTTGATGTCCTCCGCGCTTCTTTCTCCACAGGCGCTTTCCTTCCCATATAATCCACGCTTCACGCATAATCCCACAAAATCTCGAAACACGCGCTTCAGCGCCATCCCATTCTCACGCTGGAAATTCGCAATGGTTTTATGATCCGGGGAAAGGGTGGCCAAGAGCCACATGACTTCCACATTCCGCTTCGTTTCCGTTTCCAGCCGCCGAGATGAGCGCAGCCGGTTCATATATCCGTATACATACAGTTGAGCCTGTTCCAAAACCCGAACCTTCGGTTAGCGAACCTTCGGTTCGACCGGAGTTTCCAGAGGTTCCTTGCTGTTGATAAACTTGTTTCTATACTTTTTACACAGTCTGCCCCGCGACGCCACCCATCCTGCCGCAAGGCTACGCCTTGCTTATGGGGCTTTCCTTGAGCGCAGCGCAGGGACAAGGGCTTCCTCTCCCCCCGCAGCCTGGCCGAGAACGGCCTTCCTGTTCTTACCTAACGTGAGTTCGACAGGCAAATCAGACAAGCGCTGGCAAAAGCTGGTTATCATAGACTCCCCGGATAGACGGTTTATGCGGCAAGAAACTATAGTCCGCCGGCGCCCCTAACAGATTCACAAGGAAATTGGCAAGACTCCGGCGCCGACTGTGTTCCACTTGGCGGATGTTCTTTTGCAACCAAAAACCCGGCTTTTAAGGCTTACGTTTATGATGTTGCGCCGGCGCCCTTTTCCGCGTAAAAATTATGAAAATTCTATTGCGGCGTATTTACATTCGTGTGTTTTGTGATATACTATCGTAGAGGAAGACTCCGCGCCGGCATGGGGGCGCGGAGCGGCTGTTT
>JAIRLZ010000222.1 GCA_031259035.1 Treponema sp.
AGCACCCAGCCGGGGATGCGCCCGGGCGTCCTGTTTGGATTAGCAGATAAATGCGCTTGCAGTGAAAATGCGCCGGGCGCAACAAACCCCCGCGGCCCCCTTACTCAAATAAAGGGAAACTTTCAAAGCCGGAATTTTTTAATTCCGTTATTTTTTTATTAATATCCCCGCCTGAAGGAACCATGACAGCCCAATATTCGCCGTCAGAAACCTTGCGGCGTTTTATGATGCTTTCAAAGCCCCTTGTTTTTAAATTTTCCACCTGAACGCGGGCGTTGGCTTCCCGTCTATAAAGTCCGGTTTGAAGCATGGCTCCGCCTTCCGCGGCGGCAATTTGCGCGGACGTCAGGTTTGCTATGCTTTCCCTGCCGGGAAAAAGCAGCCACTGGGGGCTTGCCGCAAGATTAACAAAAGCGCTGCCCAAAACAATGCGGGCCTCGGGGCTTTGGGGGTACTCCGCAAGGAGTTTATCTTTCCAGGACTGGGCGCCAAAAAGCTGCCAAAGGGCATAATAGATACCGCTTCGCGCAAAGACATACCCGGGGTCAAAAGCCAGTTTCTCAAGACCCGAAGGATCGCCGGAGCGGAAGGCCGCAAGCTGGGCTTCGAGCAAAGCGGCTTCTTTCTGCGCCGGACTATCCGCCGGGGCGGAAGCGTGTATACTTTGGAGGAGAGGGGCGGCCTTTTCATATTCCCCCAAAGAGATATAGAGGGCGCAGGCCTCAAGCAGGATTGTGTTATCCCGCAGGGCGCTGCCGTCGTAAGCGGCGTCCCTGGCTGCCTGGGCCGCTTTTTCACGGTTGCCTGCAAGCCTATAAAGCCGGGAAAGAGAAACCAACGCATCGTGTTTTTTTGCCGGGAAGGCGGCATCCTTTTCAAGGCGTTCAAGTTCCAAAGAAAAAGAAAGCTGCCCCCCGTTTTGGGCCGCTAAAGTCAAAGCTGCCAATGAGCTATAAAAAAGAAAAAAAAAGGCCCGGATTTGCTTCACACTAATCTATCCCAAAAAACCCGCTTTGACCCTGAATCAGGTCGGGTTCACTTTCAGGGGAATCGGCGGCCGGGGAATTTTTATCTTTTTTGTCGCGGGCTTTTCCCGCTTTCCCGGGCGTTTTTGCCCGCGGGGGTTTTCCCCCCCGTTCCGCCGGCTTTCGCTTCCTGAAAAAGAATATAAAAGGCAGGGTAAAAAGCATCCCCAGGACAAAAGAACCAAAGGCGGTAAGAAAAACAGGCACATTTTCGAGCCTGGAGTTTTCTCCAAACCAGAAACGAATATCGCAGCTGTTTCCCAGGTTAAGTCCTATAAATATCAAAAAAACCGTCAAAACAAGAATTACACCAATTAAACGCAGCATAAAAACTCCTATAATCCGAGGCTGTTCCATCGAAGCTCCGGTCCGCCTTCAGCTTTTGGAACAGCTTTTTTCAATTTCTATATTTTTAGAGCGAAAAGTGTTTCCCCGAATCCCCGAAAGTTTTAGCCGTCCAAAACGCCCAAGGGCGGAAGCGCTGCCTGGCGCCACAACCATTTCATCACGTTCAGTACGGCATATTATTTCATCGGCATTTTTCCGGGAAATTCCTTCTATAAGAACAAGAGCTTCCTTCCCTTTTCGTTCTTTTAACCGCTCCGCCGTATGCTGTTTTTGTAATTCAATTACCCGGGCCAGGCGGCGGCGCTTTTCTTCATCGGGAATACGGCCGGGTAAATCAAAAGCCGCGGTTCCTTCCCTGGGGTTAAAATGGTACATGTAAGAATAAAGGAATTTTACTTCTTCCATAAGGGCGAGGGTATCTTCAAGGTCTTCCACAGTCTCTCCGGGGAAGCCTACAAGAATATCCGTAGAAAGGGAGATACCGGGCATTGCTTCCTTAAGGCGGCGGACCAGTTCCAGGTAGGCTTGCCCGGTGTAACGGCGGTTCATTTTTTCCAGAATGCGGTCGGAACCGTGCTGTACCGGAAGATGAAGGTGGCGGCAAAAACATCTGTGGGCTGCCATAACCGCAATAGCCTCGTCTGAAAGATCTTTTGGATGGCTGGATAAAAAGCGCACCCATTTTATCGGCGTATCCTTAACCGTTTCCGCGACCAGTTCTAACAAAGCGGGGAAACCGCTAGCGGAATACCGGTAGGAATTTACATTTTGACCGAGCAGGGTGATTTCACGGACGCCTTTTTCCGCGAGCAGCCTGATTTCTTCCACAATCGAAGAAGGGCTGCGGGACACTTCCCTGCCCCGGACATAGGGCACAATGCAGTAAGAACAAAAATTGTTACAGCCGTGCATAATGGGCACAAAAGACCGGAATGTTCCGTCTTCAAGATGGGAAGATGAAAAAACAAAGTCCGCCTTTTCGCTTGATGTATCCCAAGGGTACGTAGTATCCCTACGACATCCCTTTTCTATCCCTTCGAGAATATGGGGAAAAGCCGGGCGCGCGCGGGTACCCATGGCATAATCCACTGCCGGGTATTTTTCTTTTATCCCATCGCCCAGCCGCTCCGCCATGCAGCCTGCCAGTACCAGGGTAAAGGGGCGGCCCCCGGCAAGGCGTTTTTTCTTTAGCGCTTCATACTGGGCCAGACGGCCAAACACCCGTTCCTCGGCAGTAGCGCGTACGGAACAGGTATTGATAAGAACAAGGTCGGCATCGCCGGAGCTTTCAGCTTCTTCCCAGCCCCGCTCTTTGGCCGCAAGGGCAAGGGCGGCTGATTCCGCCATATTCATCTGGCAGCCGTAAGTTTCAAAAAAATACTTCACAAAAAGCTAACCTATTTTATTTTGAGAGGGATCTAAGGCCAAAAAGGAATTGGATGCCTTTAACTATGCCCAGGGCAAAAAGTCCAAAAGCGCCTATCCCCAGGATCGAAATGGCAATGGGTTTTAAAACCGGAATGCCAAAATGAACAATAAGTTCGCAGATGCCCGCAACGGCAAGAATTGCCCCGGGCTTTTTTTCATCCGGATTAGGGTCCATAAGGGAAACAAACCCCAAAGCGGCGGCGGCAAGGCCCAGAATTATACCGAAAGGCCTGAACCTTCCTCCCAAAATATTCATGACAAAAATAAGGACGCCGCCGGACAAATAGCCTATAGCGGCAACGCCTTTTTTTGCCAGGCCGCCGCCGGAACTTTTTTCTAACTCATTTTTAATTTGCTTCATCAGCCCCTCCGAATTCAGTGCAGGCATAGGCGCTATGATTATGGATGCTTTCAAAGTTTTCCGCTTCTACGGAAAACTTCGGGAAGACATCAAGCTTCTTTATTTCAATATACACATCCCGGACCAAATCTTCAACAAACTTGGGGTTATCGTAGGCAAGTTCGGTAATAAACTTTTCGTCTTCCCGCTTAAGAAGCGAATACAGAGGGCTTGAAGCGGATTTTTCGACAATGGCGATAATATCTTCGATCCAGAAAAAAGGCCCCAGTTCCACTTCTACCGTTACTTCGCCCCGCTGGTTGTGGGCTCCCCGGTCAGAAATGGCTTTGGAACAGGGGCAGACGGTTGTTACAGGCACCGAAACTGCCACGGTAAAATGATGGCTGCCGCCTTTTTCTCCCCCTACCCGCCCCTGGTAACGGCATTTGTAGGACATCATCCCGGGCAGATGAGAAACCGGCGCTTCTTTTTCTATAAAATAAAGGAAACTCATAGCCCCGAAGGCTGATTCCGCATGCAGTTCCGAGCGTATGCACCCGAGCATATCAAGAAAACGGGGCATGGAAAAATCATGCCTGTAGCGGTGAAAGATCTCTATAAAACGGCTCATGTGGGTGCCTTTAAAATACCGGGGCAGGTCGGCAAAAAGATCAACCTTCGCGGCTGTATTCTGAACCTGATTGGCCCTGTCAAGCACTTTGATGGGATATTCAAGCCCTTTTACGCCGACTTTGGTAAGGGGCACATCCCGTGTGTCCCGCTGGTTTTGAACGTCTGTCATTTACACCCATACCTCTGCGGCTTCCACCACATTCAGCATAAGCATGGCGATAGTCATAGGCCCGACGCCGCCGGGCACAGGGGTAATCCAGCCGGCTTTTTCCCGGACGGCCCGGAAATCCACATCCCCCGCCAAACGGAAGCCGCTTTTTTTGGAAGGATCGCTTATCCGGTTTACCCCCACATCAATGACCGCCGCGCCGGGCTTTATCATATCGGCGCTTACCATGCCCGGCTTACCGCAGGCGGCAATCAATATCTCCGCCTGGCGTGTAATTTCACCCAGATTTTTGGTACCCGTATGGCAAAGGGTAACTGTGGCGTTCACTTCCCGGCGCGCCAAAAGGATAGACAAGGGCTTCCCTACAATAGCGCTGCGCCCCAGAACCACCGCGCGGCTGCCTTGCGTGTTTATTCCGGTTTCCCGTAAAAGGCGCAGTACCCCGTTTGGCGTACAGGGGATAAAGCAACGTCTCCCCAGAACCATATTCCCCACCGAAACAGGATGGAAGCCGTCAACATCTTTGGCGGGATCTATCGCGGTAATCACCCGGTCTTCGCTGATATGAGGCGGCAGGGGGAGCTGTACCAAAATACCGTGGACGCTTTTGTCCTCGTTAAGCTTCCCAATAAGTGAAAGAAGCTCCCCCTCGCCGGCAGATTCCGGCAGCCTTATATCCCGCCCCTCCATACCCGCTTCGGCAAGGGCTTTTTCCTTGCCTGTTACATAAGAGATGCTTGCGGGATCTTCGCCCACCAGTATAACCGCCAGGCAGGGGATAATGCCCCGACCTCTTAAAGCAGCCGCCCGCACCCGGGCTTCTTCCCGCACCTTTAACGCTATAGATCTTCCATCGATGATGATTGCCGGCATTATATATACTCCTATCAGCTAAATCCAAGGTTACTTTCCCAAAAACTGTAGTTTTGGGAAAGCCACAGCTTTGAAAATTTTCGATTACTACCATAAAACGCCCCTTTCCGGCCTTAATACTAAAAGTACCGGAAACCGCGACATTGCTCAGGCTTATATAGCCCCGGTTCCAGGGGAGAGCCGAAAGGGGCCATTTCAGGCCTTCGCTTCCGGCTTCCCAGGGACCATCCCCCAAAGGGAAGGTCGAAATTATGCCTTCCCGGGCGCTTTGCAGCCGGAGTTCGCTCCCTTCTTCAAGACAGTACACATCCTCGGCGGCAGTAACCCAGCGGGACGGGGCGGCTTTCCGCTCAAAAAGGGATCGAATTCCAAAGAGATGATCCATCCTGCCGCCGCCGCCAATAAGCCAAATATCATCGCAGAGCCGGGAACGTAAAAAGTCAAACGCCAATTCGGTATCGGTAAAATCTTTGTCCCGTTCAAAGCGAAGTATCTTTTCCGGATGATACTTTTCAAGGCGGCTTGCGCTGTCCAGAGAGTCCCAATCGCCCAAAAGCCAATCGGGCGTGAGGCCCGCATTTTCGGCAGCCATAAGCCCCGAGTCCGCGGCAACTATCAAATCAGCGCCGCCCGCCAGAAGCGCCGCACGTTCCGGCCCGGGCCCTTCCCCGCCGATAAAAGCTACCCCTCTCATGACAAGTCTCTTCCCATCCTTCTCATTTATGTCAGTATAGTATAAAATATAGAGATTGTGAACATTCACCCTGCTGTAAAAGAAATAGCGGCCATTATTACCGGAGCGGGCAAACAGATCTACCTGGTGGGCGGCGCGGTGAGGGATCTCCTCCGGGGGCGCAAGGCCAGCGACTGGGACCTGGCGACCGACGCCCTGCCCGAAGAAGTAATTGTCCTGTTTCAATCATCAAAACCCAAAGGCCATGTAATCCCCACAGGAATTAAGCATGGCACCGTAACCGTACACTTTAAAGGGATAAGTGTGGAGCTTACCACCTTCCGGGCCGACAAAGGCTACAGCGACGGACGCCGTCCGGACGAGGTGGAGTTTGGCGTTTCAATAGAAGAGGATCTTGCGCGCAGGGATTTTACCATGAATTCCGCGGCATACAAACTGCCTTGCGGCCCTCTCCTTGATCCATTTAACGGAAAAGGGGATATTAAAGCCAAACTTATCCGCTGTGTGGGAAATCCGGTGGAACGTTTTGCCGAAGACGGGCTCCGTCCGCTCAGGGCGGTACGCTTTGCGAGCCAGCTTGGTTTTAAGATTGATGAAGATACCCTTGCCGCCATTCCCGGCGCTCTCCCCCTTACGGCAAAAGTCGCTGCCGAACGCATCCGGGAAGAGCTGAACAAAATCATCGAAAGCCAAAAGCCTTCGGCAGGGCTGCTTTTAATGGAAAAGACCGGCCTTCTCCGGCTTTTGCTGCCGGAGCTTGCAAGCTGCCGCGGGGTGGAACAAAAAGGCTTTCACCGCTTTGATGTACTTGAACATTCCCTTCTGGCTTGTGACTTTGCCGCTAAAGAAGATTATTCCCTGGAACTGCGGCTTGCGGCGCTGTTCCATGACATTGGCAAAAAAGTTACAGGAAAAACAGGAGAGAACGGCGTCCGGACTTTTTACCAGCATGAAAAGGAATCATCCAAAATAACCCGGAAAATCCTGCTCCGCTTCCGTTACCCCAATAGCGTTATGGACAAGGTGTGCCACCTCTTAGAAGAGCACATGTTTCATTATGAAGATAACTGGACAGACGCCGCCGTCCGGCGCTTTATTATCCGGGTAGGAGAAACATCCCTTGCGGATCTTTACAAGCTCCGCCTCGCCGATGCCTACGCCACAAGCGGCGAGGTCCCTCCGCCTGACTACCTTTTAGCCTTGCAAACCAGGGTAGAAAAAATCCTTAAAGGCAGGCGGGCTTTTTCGCTCAAGGATCTTGCGGTGTCCGGCTACGATCTAAAAGAGGTCAGGATCAAGCCGGGTAAAGAAATGGGCATTATATTGAACGAGCTTTTGGAAGCCGTCGTTGAAGATCCGGAACTTAATACCAGAGAAAAATTACTTGAAATTGCGGGAAAAATTAACCAGCGGTACGAGCCGGACTAAGGCTGATTGGGAACGGCGTATAACTAAAACGCATAGCATTATTCTACGCCGGCCTTTAAATCCTCATACGCCATGCGGGCGGCTTCCTGCTCGGCGCTTTTTTTGTTTCTGCCGGCGCCGGGGCCGTAGCATTTATCCGCCACCGTAACCTGCATCCAAAACAGCCGGGCATGCTCCGGCCCGGAACGTTTATGCAGGATGTAAACCGGATAATTGTGATAAAGACGCTGGCAGAGTTCCTGCAAAAGTGATTTATAATCCTTAAAACTTTTATCTTCCAAAACCCGGGTGATTTCTTCATCAATAAAACGGCTTACAAAAGCAAAAGCCGCCTTGTAGCCCGAATCCAGATACAGGGCCCCGATAAGGGCTTCCATGGCATCGGCAAGTATGGCTTTTTTCGTCCTGCCGCCGGAACTTTCTTCCCCGCGGCCCAGAACAAGCAGGGAGTCGATTTGGAAATCCCGGGCTATGCCGGAAAGGGTATCTTCGGAAACAATGACAGATTTAATCTTTGCCAGTTCACCTTCACTCTTGTCGCCAAAACGTTCATACAGCAGAGTCGCCGAAACCACACCCAGCACGGCATCACCCAGGAATTCGAGGCGTTCATTGTTGATTTTAAAACCGGACTCATTGGTTACAGAGCGGTGTATGAAAGAAAGGTTCAAAAGTTCCAAGCTTTTGAACCTTAATCCGGCGGACTTAACAAAAGCCGCCAATTCCTTCTTTCTGCCCTGATCCAACGGGGGCAATTTTAAAGAAAAACCTGAACTACTTTTGTTGAGACTGGATATACTCGTAAGCGTCCTTAACGGTCTCAAATTCATTGGCCTTTTCATCGGGGATATTGATTCCCATCTCTTCTTCTATAGCATAGACCAACTCGTAGGTGTCAAGACTGTCGGCACCGAGATCCTGGCGGAAAGAGGCGTCCAGGGTAATTTTGGACTCATCAACTTCCAGCTTATCGGCTATCAATTTCTTCATCTTTTCAAACAGTTCGTCCATCATACTCCCCTTAACCCTTAGATTCCGGCTGAATAACCTGTTTGCCCCGGTAAAAACCGCATTTTGGGCATACCCGATGCAGCAAAACCTGATTGCCGCAGTTACCGCATTCAACTACGCTGGGAGCGGTAAGTTTCATATTGATCGTTTGCCGCCGGCTGGTTCTCGCCTTTGACGTCTTAAATCTTGGTACAGCCATTTCAAAACATCTCCTCGAAAATTTGATTAAAACCTGAGCCGTTCCAAAACGCCAACCTTTGGTTCGATGTTAGTTTTGGCCAGGCTCTTGCAGTTTTTCAGGCGAAAGCCTTGCAAAAGCGTTTTTTAAAAGTTGCTGTTCCAAAACTTGAGGTTTTGGAACAGCCTCTCTTTATACAAATTATCGTACCGTACGCCGCGTCTGTACATGTCCGTACAACGATGCCTTTCATTCCCGCAGTCATGGAACACGCCGCGCAACATGACGCTCTCCATCACGGCATCTTCTCAAATTCTTCCCGCACCTTTTGTATCTTGGCAAGCTCGCGATTTATGATTTTTTCGTAATCAAGCTCTTTGCGTTCTATTCTGCCCGCTTCGTCCTGCCAAAACTGCACGCGCTCTAGAATAATGAACCTGAATCTCCGCGCCTGCGCCTTTTCAGCCCACTCCTTGGCGTCTTTCCAATATACAAGCGCCGCGCGGTAGCATATTTCGGCGGTTTCAAGGCTTTTGAGGTTCTGCTCCTTAAACGGCGCGTTATAAAAATAGGCGTACCGTTTGTTCCACTTGTTTCCTAAAAACAGATGCTGCTCTACCATCTTTAAATTCAGGTGCATCATAAAAAGATAGCGGTACTTTTCGTATTGAACCTCGTTTTCAATCAAGGCGATGGCATAAAGCGGATTGGCGAAGTCGGCTTTGAGCGCCATCTCAAGCCAGTGAATATTCTCCATGGTGTCATCGGGATATTGGATGTAATGAAGGTGGTAAAGCCGGTAATACTGTTCCTTATACTCAACATAATAGGCCGCCAACGGCGAAATTCCCGTGGAAAAGAGAAAAATACCCACTACAATACACACGACGCAATTCTTCATCATATCGTTTCCTCATGTATCGGTTGTTTTGAAACTGTCCTAAAACCCTGTTTTTATGCTCATGATTCATACGCGGTTTTGAGCGAACTCACCTTTTTCAAGGCTTCCCAGATGTCTTCGGCGACCGCGTCCGGCGCTTTCGCCGCGTCTACGGTGATTGTCATGGTTCCCTTTTCTTCGTACCACGGCAGCAACGCCTTGTACCGCTCCCGCACCTGCGCCTGAAAGTCAAGGCGCTCGAATATTTCCCTAATCCGCCGGTTTTCCATGCGTTTCAGGGCGATTTCCGGTTCAATGTCAAAGAAGAAAAGCGTTTCCGGCGCGGGAAACTCCTCATTGAGCGTTTTCGGCAACGCCTCTCCGCAATCGACGCCCTGATATGCCAGAGAAGAAAGCGCATACCGGTCTGAAACCACCAATTCGCCGCGATTGCAACGGTCTATTACGCCGTTTTCGGCGAAAACATGCTCGCTGCGATCCGCGGAAAAGAGACGCGCCAGCGTTCCGGCTTGCAACGCAAGCTCCCCGCGCAAGGCGGATCGTATGAGAACGCCTATCGCGCCGTCCGTCGGCTCGCATGTCGTCCACAGCCGGGGGAGGCGCCGTTCCGTTTTTTCCTTCTCAAACCGCCGCCGCAACAATTCAATCTGAGTCGTAGTGCCGCTGCCGTCCCCGCCTTCAAAAACAACAAAATTTCTCGCAACCATACGCGCCCCGCCCTCCGATTTTTTTACTCTTCGCTTCGCGCTTGCGAGCGCGCCGCTTGAACGCGCGGGCATACGCCCCGCCGCAAACGCTTGATGTATTTGGAACACGCCCATTATATTATATTCCAACGCTTTTATCAACCGTGAAATCTCACGCGCAAGGCTTCGAACCAGCCGCCTGGCGTAATGGCGTGTCTTGGCCGAGTACGCTAATCGCATCTTTTATGCTCTTTTCATGGGCTTTCATCCCGTATTTATCAATGTCGGCTTTGTTCTTTTCTTCGTGGGTAAGACAGCCAGTTCCGCCTATACAGCCATTTGCGCAGGCCATGCCTTCAATAAAGTTGTTAGAGAGCATGTTTTTGCTCAACTTGAGCAGCGCCGCTTTGCATTGTTCAATGCCGTCGCATACCACCGGATTAAATACGAAGCTTTCGATACCGTTTTCCTTAAGGAACTGTTCAGAAATAACATGACCGTTTGGTCATGTTATTTCCTAATTGCGTAAGCAATTAAAACAAAATGCTGTGCATTCTATTTATGAACAGTTCCTAATGGCTTCGCGCGCCGCATCGGTTACGCCGCCGCTCCGCGCAAAAATCCGCCCAAAATAAGAAGCGTTGTCAAGAGGGTTTTCTTCCAAAGACGTAATATCAATGTCTTTGCTGTCGAATAGAGCTTGCAGCTCCTCGAATGTAATGACCGAGTCCACATAAGGGCGGACGCTCTTTTTTTGAAATTCACGTTTCTTGGCGGTGCAGGGGCCTATAAAGATGACTTTTGAGTCCGGATCGGAGCGCTTGATAGAGCGGGCGATGGCGGCCATAGGGGAAAGGTCGCCGCTGATTTTCGGGGCGCAGCCGGGGAATTGCGTTTCAATGTATGTGACAAACGCGGGGCAGCATGAAGAGGTCAGAAATCCTGCTTTCGCCAGTTCTTTGGACTCTTCGTCAGCCACCATGTCCGCTCCCAAAGCCGCTTCCACCACGCTGAAAAATCCAAGCCGCTTTATGCCCGTTATGACTTGTTCCAGCTTCGCGTAATTGAACTGACTCGCTATGGAAGGCGCGACCACCGCGTACACCTTATGCCGCTCGTCGCCGCGGCTTTTTTCAGCATGTCCACCACGTTTACAATGAACGATTTGTCGCCAATGGCTCCGAAAGGGCATTGATACACGCAGGCGCCGCAGGCTATGCACTTCTGGTTGTCTATCTGCGCGGACTTGGCGTTGTTAAGAGAAATCGCGTTCACCTTGCAGGAATTTTCACACGGACGCTTGATGTTAATGATAGCCGAGTAGGGGCAGACTTTCGCGCAGAGACCGCACTCCACACATTTTGATTTTTCAATGCGAGCTTTCTGTTTATGATCGAAAGTTATGGCGCCGCGCCTGCAAGAGCGCTCGCACCGGTGCGCCAAACAGCCCCGGCAGGCGCTGGTTATCTCATACCCGCCGGCAGGACAATCGTCGCAGGCGATGTCTATCATTTCAATGACATTGGGGTTGGCTTTGTCGCCGCCTAGAGCCAGCTTCACTCGTTCTTCCAAAATGGCGCGTTCTTTGTACACGCAGCAGCGCATGGTAGGCTCTTTTCCCGGTACAATGGTTTTGGGGATGGCGAGCAGGTTTTCATACAGATCGTCCTTCCATGTATGGCGGGCGACTTCGCACAGCGTCCTGTATTTCAAATACTGCAATTTGGTGTCGAATTTCTTGATGTCTCTTCCGTCAGTCATACTGCACCTCAACCGTCTTGCCAATCGCTTTGAGATTTTTGGCGAGCGCCTCCACCAATTTGAGCTTCATGGTTATATCTATAGGCAGACCTTGATGCGCGGAATTGATGCTTTGGCCCACGAAAAATCGTATGTGCGTCGCCTCCTCAAACAGGATGTTCGCAAGCATGGACGCGCCGTCCCGCTTCGTAAAATATTTAGGCGTGATGTCCGAGTCGCTGATATATTTTTCGCTTAACTCAAGCAGTTTCCGCAAGGTCAACACCCCTTCGGTTGTAAGGTCAACGCCTTTTATGCAGCCTATGGGCGGCACGTCCTTATCGGGAAAGTGCAGCGCGCTTTTTATTTCCTGGCGCAGGTACCGGGCGACTATTTGAGAACTCGTGCCGCCGCACACCACTTTTTTCCCTTTGTGGCTAAGGAATCTTTCGATATAAAAATCATCCCGCGTCTTGTCAACAGGCGGTCCTACCATGACGCTCACCGGCGCAACCTCCCTGATTTTTATCGCCGCGACCGTGGTGTCATCGCCCGGTTCGTTTATATACAGATCGTTGCACGCCCCGGCCAGCAGGCACGCGACGCACCGCGCGCTCATGGAAGGCTTTATCGTCCGGTTAAGATAGTCCATCACATCCGTGCGGAGCCATCCCAGATTGAGCGCTTTCCCTATGCCGGCGTGAATAACGCCGTCGCTCATAAGGATTATGCAGTCGTCCTTCGCCAGATTCAAGTCGCTTACATAGACGGTTTTTCCGAAATAATTGCGCGCTGTCCTATCGAAATCAACGCATTTCCCTTCGTGAACATATATCGCCGCCGGATTGTCAAACTCAAAAAGACAGCCGCCGCCTTGTTTGTTTGCGTTCACCACCGAAAAGGTCGCGTACGCGACGCCGCGCGTCTTGCACACCGGCAGGGTTTGGATAACGGCGCTTATACATTCTTCCAACTCAATGCCGTTGGACACCATCGTACATAGAATCTTTGAAGTCAACGTGGCGAGAATATTCGCCTTAACCCCGCTTCCCAACCCGTCGGCGAGCGCCACCGTAGTGTATTCGCCGTCTCTCGTGGATTCAACCTTGTCTCCGCACAGCTCTTCTCCTTTCTTGTTCAAAGAAGTGTACCCGCTTTCCAGATAGAGTTCCATTCCCGCTGTCCTTTTATGCGGCGGAGCCTTTTGCGTTTGAGCGCGTCCGCCTTTCAACCTGTCCTATAAACGCGAGCCGCCCCGGTTCCTCGCTTGAATTGACCCGACGTGCGGGGTCTCATTGACCCGATTCATTCGCCGAACTCACGGCGCATACGTTTCAATGAACGGCGGCGCCACCCATTCCATGTCTAGCAGCCTGTTGCGCTTGTAGGTTTTCATGGCTTTTTCAACGAAAAAACCATGAAAACCACGATTTATGGGCTACTGCGAACCTTCGGTTTGCGAACCATCGGTTCGATGGAGTTTGAGCGGAAGAAAACGCGCATTTTTGCGCGTTTTCTCCGATTTGGGGCGCGAAGCGCAACAAACTCCTAGGCGTCCTCTGTCTCACGCTCGCGTTGCAGGGTTTTCTTGAGTTTGAGCAAAGCCACCTTTGTTTCGGCGGTGGTTTCTCCCAGAAGCGAAGCTATTTCCTGCGCCACGCGCATTTGCTTTTTTATCACGCCGTCTGTCGTATTAAGGGTTTCATTCTTCACCTCATCAAGTTTTTTGTCAAATTCCACTTTGTCTGATATATCTTTATATACGCCGAACATAATTTTATGGTCGCGCAGCAGGATAATTGATATTTCCGCGTATTTGCCGGTCTCGTCAATGAACACCTTCTTTTTATGGACATTTTTTCCCTCGTTAAACGCGATGACGTACTCGCCGCAATTAAAACAATCGTATGCGTTCAAACCCTTTGCGCTCGCGGCGGTTACGCCGAGAATCCGGCGGGCCGCGTTGTTTAGCTCCACTATTTTATAGTCGCTGTCAAGAACGATGATGCCGTTGGGACTGTTCTGAATTATCTCATACGACATTGATTCAGCCCGGGCGCGCATATAGGGGATGCACATCTCTATGTCGGCCAGCCCGTTAAACACGAACAACGCCTTCTCACGGCAGGTGGAATATCCGCACGCGCCGCAATTAAGCTCGTCTTCGGGTGTGAGCTTGCCGCTTTTAGCCAAAATAAACCGTACGTCCCGCTCGCCCGGCGCCGCAAATGGCAAAGGAATCGACGGATGTTTCATTGACAAATCAACGCGATGCGCCGGGGGGCGGCGGACGGGCGGCGTCGCGTTCCTCGCAGCGTTCCCCGCCATTTTGCTGACGTAATCCCGTATTTCCTTATTCGCCTTGATTGCGCCGCTTCCGGCGCGCGCTGGCGGCGGCGTTTTCAGTATGCACGGGCCGTTAATGCACGCATATTCACAACAGTTCATCTCAATAAACAAGCCGGAATACGTTTCTATGTCTTCAAGCGTTTCAAAACACCTTTTCACCCCGTCCACGGCGACATATTCATAATCATCTGGAGGGTTTATGAAGGACTTGATTATTCCTCTGCTGATGGGATAGCACCTGGCGCGGTTTGCGGCTTCTCCAGCGCCACCGCCGGACTCATTATCCGCTATCTGTTCAAGCGCTATGTTTCTACTGGCAAAGAGCCGGCTCAACTCCTCAAAGGTCAAAACCGCGTCTATGATTCCGCTCTCCGCGGACTCTCTTTTTTTGGCTATGCAGGGGCCTATGAACACTACCTTTGCGTTTGAAAACCTTTGTTTCAAGAGTTTTCCATGCGCTATCATGGGGGAGTCCACCGGCGCCAAATATTTCAACGCGCCCGGATAGTACACCTGAATCATGCGGTTTATCGCCGGACACGCGGAGGTGATGAAATTTTTGTATTCATGCGTCTCCAGCAGGCGGACGTACGCGGCGCTAACCGCCTCGGCGCCAACCGCCGTCTCTTCGGCGTACGCAAATCCAAGGTTGATGATGGCGCGCCGCATTATTGAGAAGCTCTGTACGCCGAAACTGCTTGCGAAAGAAGGCGCCACCGAGGCTATTGTCTGTCCGCCGCCCGCCAATAGCGCTTCGGTCTTCGCCAACTCCGAATTAACCTTTTTTGCGTTCTGCGGACAGACGCTCGTACACGTGCCGCAGAGGATGCAGCGTTCCCCAACAATATGCGCCTGGCGGTTTTCAAATTTTATCGCTTTCACCGGACATTCGCGCAAACACTTGAAGCAGTCCTTGCACCGCGCCGGCTTGAAATCCAAATATTCCATATGTTCCACTGTTTCGCCTTCAATTTCTGAAAACGAATTCTGAAAACAAGTTCGCCGGCGGGTTCGCCACAAACCGCCGGCGAATGGTCATGTTTTGGCTCATCTCACGGACGAACCGCGCTAGCGGTTATCGCGCCGCTATCGCGCCGCTCGCGCGCACAACATCGTCAAAGAATTCCTGTACCTTACCGGGCTTTACCGCATAGTACGCTTCGTTCACCGTTACGGAAACGCCGTCCGCATTGCATTTGCCTATGCAGAACGCGCCGCTTAATTCGATCTGTTCGCCAAGCCCGTCGCGCTTGATTAAATATTGCATCTGCTCCACCACCTGCCTTGAACCCTTCAAATGACAGGAACTTCCAATACAAACAGTCACTTTTGTCATACCGCTTTCCTCCTTATTCGTAATCAATGACGTCGATCCAACGCAATAAAAACTCTTTCTCTTTTTCCTTGCCCTTGACCATTTGGGACGCGGCGACTATGGGCATCCATTTCTGCACGTACTGCTTGGCCGTATCGCTTTTTTTGCAGAACAGATCAAGGTACTTTTCCGCGCCCGCTATGTCGCCGGCAAGCCAGAACAGGAGATAGGTTCGCGCCGCGTCCGCGGACGCATTGCCCTGAGTCGCATGGGCCCAGTCTATGATGTAAGGCGCGCCGTCAGCCGCAATAATGATATTGCTTGGGTTAAAATCCCCGTGGCATACCTTAACGTGTTTCGGCATACTGTCAAGCCGTGTATGCAGGTCATATCTGGTCGTCGCATCCAAATCGGCCTGCGCTATTTTCCGGGACATTTTATCCTTCAGTTTGTTGAGCAAAGGCGACTTCTTTGCGTGAACTTCTCTTTGAAGGTCTACGAAAAGCTCGAAATACTCGTCTCTTTTATCAGGATTTTCTTTCATAAGCCGGTCCAGAGTTTTGCCCTCAATGTACTCAAGCGCTATGGCCCATTTGTTTTCGACTTTCGTCACTTCAAGCAGTTTGGGGATTTTCAAGCCGGTTTCCTCCACGCGCGCCTGATTGAGTGCCTCGTTGAGAACATCAGCTTTGGAATAATTCTCGTCAAAGAGTTTTATCACCTTGTCATTATCACGGTAAACCGTCTTCGTATTGCGTACAGCTATAATTTTTTCCAGCTTCATTATCGTCCTCCTATTTTCCGTCTTTTCCGTAGTATGCGTTAAGATACATCTGTTTGATCTCACTCATAAGCGGATAGCGGGGGTTTGCGCCCGTGCATTGATCGTCAAAAGCTTGCTCGGCCATGGCGTCAAGCCGGTCGAGAAAGTCTTTTTCATCAATGCCATAGTCTTGTATGGTTTTCTTAATGCCGATGCGTTCTTTGAGGCTGTCGATGGCGGCTATAAGCTGTTCGAGCTTTTCGCTGTCGTTTGCGCCCTTTAACCCCAGATACTCGGCAATCTCGGCGTAGCGCGCCGCGGTGTGCGGATGATCGTATTGAGGAAAGGTCCCCATTTTAAGCGGAACTTCAGCCGCGTTGAATCTCAGCGCCTCGTCAATCATCAGCGCGTTGGCTATGCCGTGCGGCAGGTGGTGGAAAGAACCCAGTTTATGCGCCATGGAATGGCACACGCCAAGAAAGGCGTTGGCAAAAGCCATGCCAGCCATCGTCGCGGCGTTAGCCGTTTTTTCACGGGCGACCGGATCGTGTCGCCCGTCATCATAAGCGCGCGGCAGGTATTCAAACATCATGTTAAGGCTTCGCAACGCAAGAGCGTCGGTATAGTCCGTGGCCAGCATGGAGGCGTAGGCTTCCAGCGCGTGGGTTACCGCGTCTATGCCGCTGGCAGCGGTAAGCCCCTTGGGCGCGTTCATCATCATGTCCGCGTCGACTATCGCCATATTCGGCATGAGCTCGTAATCCGCGAGCGGGTATTTCACGCCGCTTGTTTCATCGGTTATGACGGCAAAGGGAGTCACTTCGCTGCCCGTGCCGGCTGTCGTTGGAACGGCGATAAAATAGGCTTTTTCCCCCTGCTTCGGGAACGTGTACACCCGCTTCCTGATGTCCATGAAGCGCATGGCAAGCTCCATGAAATCAACATCGGGATGTTCGTACATGACCCACATGATCTTCGCCGCGTCCATGGCCGAACCGCCGCCTACGGCAATGATGCAGTCCGGTTTGAAGGCATTCATTGCGGCGGCGCCTTCTTTCGCGCAGGCCAAGGTCGGATCCGGCGCTACATTGAAGAAGGTTGTATGGGTGATTCCCAGCTCATCCAGCTTGCCGCTGACGCTCTTGGTATAGCCGTTGTTGTACAGAAAAGAATCCGTAACAATAAAAGCTTTCTTCTTGTCCAAGACGGACCGTAATTCCTCAAGAGCGACAGGCAAGCATCCTTTCTTGATATACACCTTCTGAGGCGTTCTGAACCACAGCATATTTTCTCTCCTTTCAGCGACTATCTTGATATTGAGCAAATGTTTGACGCCTACGTTTTCGCCGACGCTGTTCCCGCCCCAGGTGCCGCAGCCCAGCGTGAGCGAGGGGGGAAGCTTGAAGTTGTACAGATCGCCTATGCCGCCCTGCGAAGAAGGGGTGTTGATCACAATGCGGCAGGTTTTCATCCGAGCGGCGAATTGAGAGAGCTTTTCCTTTTCACCGGTATTGATATAGAGCGAAGCCGTATGTCCGTAGCCGCCGTCCGCGATAAGGCGCTCGGCTTTTCCCAGCGCGTCTTCAAAGCTCGCCGCGCGGTACATGGCGAGCGCGGGGCTTAGCTTTTCATGGGCGAATTCCTCGCTCAGATCCACGCTCTCCACCTCGCCTATGAGTATTTTTGTCGATTCAGGCACCACGACTCCGGCTAATTCAGCTATCCTCGTCGCCTTTTGTCCGACTATTCTCGCGTTCAGCGATCCGTTGATAATAATGGTCTTGCGTACTTTCTCCGTTTCTTCAGGATTGAGAAAATAGCAGCCACGCTTCATAAATTCAGCTTTGACCGCATCGTATACCGTATCAAGGACAATGACCGATTGTTCGGACGCGCAAATCATACCGTTGTCAAAGGTCTTGCTATGGATGATGGAGTTTACCGCAAGCAGTACGTCCGCCGTGTCGTCAATAAGAGCCGGCGTATTGCCCGCGCCCACGCCCAAAGCCGGTTTTCCGCTGGAATACGCGGATTTCACCATGCCGGGCCCGCCTGTGGCAAGGATAATGTCGGCTTCCTTCATAAGGGTGTTGGTAAACTCAAGACTCGGCTCGTCAATCCAGCCGATGATGCCTTCGGGGGCGCCGGCTTTGACCGCCGCTTCCAGCACGATTTTCGCGGCGTGCACGGTGGCTTTCTTTGCCCGTGGGTGCGGACTGATTATGATGCCGTTGCGGGTTTTTAGCGCCAGCAAGGTCTTGAATATCGTGGTAGACGTAGGATTGGTGGTCGGAATAACCGCACAAATCAGCCCTATGGGTTCAGCTATTTTCTGTATTCCATAGACCTCGTCCTCCTCCACGACTCCGGTTGTTTTTGTGTCTTTATAGGCGTTGTAGATGTACTCGGCGGCGTAATGGTTTTTTATCACCTTGTCCTCCACCACGCCCATGCCGGTTTCTTCCACCGCCAGCTTTGCCAGGGAGATTCGCTCTCGATTGGCCGCCAGAGCGGCCTCAAAGAAAATCTTGTCCACCTGTTTCTGGGTATAGGCCGCGAATAGCGCTTGCGCCTTTCGCACCCTTTCGATAGTGAGCGCCAAATTTTCAGCGCCGTCGTTTTCTTCTTTCTTCATTCCGACTCCTTTTTAAGGATTTCCTTTAGCTGTTGTGATAATACGGCCAGTGAGACTGCCATATCCTCGTTTTTGATCGCCACGGTATCGGGCGCTTTTAGGTGTGCCGGCGTAAAATTCCATATAGCCCGTATCCCAGCTCTGAGCAGTATGTCCGTTACAGCTTGCGCTTGTTCTCCGGGCGTGGTCAGTATCGCTATTTTTATATTCAGCTTTTTCACCGCGCTTGCCAATTTCCCGATTGGGAGTATTTTCTTCCCGTTGACTTCTTTCGCTACTATGCTTTCATCACTGTCAAAGCCTCCGATAATGTTCAATCCGTACTTCTCAAAACCCCGGTACCCCAGCAAGGCCTGCCCCAGCTTTCCTACACCCACCAACACCGCGTCCTTCGTGTTGTTGTAGCCCAAAAAGCTTTCAATGTCTTCGATAAGGTCGTCAATGGTGTAGCCGACTTTGGGCTTGCCTTCATTCACAATAGCGCACGAAAGGTCTTTCTTCACCAAAGACGGATTAAGCGAAAGAGCGTCCGCCAAAGCGACCGACGATACCGTAACAAAGCCTTCGGCTTTCATGCCGCGCAACCGCCGCGCATACAAGGCCAGTCTGTTAAATACGACCGGAGATACCGAACCCTCGGAGTTTGCCACCGCACAACCTCCCTATATAGATATTTTTATATCGATATAAAAATATACGATTTCAAAATTTTTGTCAATAGAGTTTTTGACTTTTTCAAAATTTTTCAAAAAAAATTTAGGACATCCGCAATTCCCGTATGCAAAAGTTCCGCATCCGGTTTATCTTTTTCTTATAATTGACCGATAAAAAAAATATGAAGAAGTTTGTTTTGATTATTATAGAAGTCCTTGTTTTTACACTCGTGTGCAACGCGCAAGCGGCAACTTTTCAAGAAGATGGGATCGCTTCATGGTATGGAACGGAATTTGATGGACAAACCACCGCCTCTGGAGAAACTTTTAATTCAAACGATTATACCGCGGCTCATCCTGAGATGCCTTTTGGCACGTTGCTGACCATAACGAATAAAAACAACAATAGAAAAGTGACGGTGCGGGTAAACGACAGGGGGCCCTTTATCTCTAATCGAAATATTGATCTGTCAAAAGCCGCCGCCGAACAGTTGGATATGATCGCAAGCGGCAGCGTTCCAGTCAGCATTGCCCTTGCCGAAGCGGGCGCGGTTCCCGGCCCTGTGGAGTCGTCTTCGGCTGCGGCAATAACGCCTCCTGTAGCAAGCGCCGCCGCCGCTCCGCAAGCGCCGCTGCCGCCCCCAGCTGTTGTCGCGCCGCCTCCTGTAGCAAGCGCCGCTCCGCAAACGCCGCCGCCGCCCCCAGCCGTTGCCGTCGCGCCCGCTCCGCAAACGCCGCCCCCACTCGTTGTACCGGCAAAGTCGGCGGTCATAAAGCCCGCCATTCCGCCCACGGGAACAAACAAGCGGTATCGTCTGCAAATCGGCGCGTTCAGAGTTCCCAAAAACGCGGTGTCTGTTTTTGAGAAATTAAAAAACGTAGGTTTGAGTCCGGCGTATGAGCGGAGCGGCGACTTGTACCGCGTGGTGCTTTCGGGGATAAAGGCTGACGATGTTCAAGCGGTCGCCCAAAAGCTCGGGCAGGCAGGTTTCACGGAAGCGCTTATCCGTGAAGAACCATGACATGGAGATTCCCGAACCCGCAAAAGAAAGGCTTCTCTATCTCTTAAAACTGCTCGAAAAAGGCGGATCCGCTACGCTGACATCCGCGCAGATAGAATCCCTTGCCGGCTGGTCGAGGGATTCCATTCGCAAGGATATTTCTTACCTTGCTGCGGATATTGGAAAGGCGAGCGGCTATGACAGCGCCGCCTTGGAAAACGCCATCAAGAAAACCCTGCGTCTTGACCGCATACAGAAAATCTGCGTCGTGGGGCTTGGGCGATTGGGTTCCGCATATCTCAATTTCGGCGCATTCCAACACGGCGAGTTTGAGTTGACAGCGGGTTTTGACGCCAATGTCAATCGTGTTGAAATTCTTTCATCGCCGGTTCCATTGTATCCCACTTACAAGATGAACGAAGTCATCAACCGGTTCGCCATAGAGATAAGCCTGCTCTGTGTGCCGGAAGATCAAGCCCAGCTCGCCGCGGATAAACTTATAGCGGCCGGAATTCGGGGGATAGTCAATTTCGCCCCTGTGGTGTTGAAAGTCCCCCCGGAAGTCGCGGTGCGCAATGTGTATGTCGTTGATGAGTTGCGTTCTTTGTCGATACGCATACACACGGAGAAAGCCTGACACCCAAAGGACGCTACCAAATTTCAATTATTTTATCTATTTGAAAAATCGCCTGTTCAACCGCACGGTACGGCGCGGCGCTTAGTTCGGCGTGTTCAAGCGCGCGATACGAGACCAAAGCTTCTATGACATCCCCTTCAATGAAAGGGAACCGTTCTTTTGACTCGATATAAAATTCGTAATTGCCGTTAGCTTCTCCGTCCCTTGTTTCTTTCAGAAGACAAAACGCGCGATAAACGGATTCCTTATCCACAAAAATACGCGCAACCTTGTAATAGACCCAGAAACGCGCGCCCGCCGTATATTCATCGCGCCGCAATTTCCGGTAGTCAAGTTTTTCATATTCGGCGGCCTCTTGCAAACGCGCCGCGACGTCAGTGTTTTCCCGCAGAAGCGCGATATGCGCGGCGGCGTATGCGTCTTCGGAATTTACATCCTTTGACAAGAGAGCGTTTGCCATGTCCGCGTCGCCCGAATACGCCGCGAGAAACAAGGCTCCAACACCCGCATCGTTTTTATAATTAATGTCGGCGCCTGCGGAGACAAGCCGCTTGACAATGTCAACATTTCCAGCGTTCACGGCAAACATCAGCACGGATATCCCGTTATTGGTGACGTTCACGTCCGCTCCCGCTTCCAAAAGCGCGTGTACTTGCGGGGCGTCCCCCTTCATACACGCCCTGAAAAGCGCAACGTCATTGTCATTGGCATTGCCGCCGTCGTCGTCAAGACCGCCGTTGTTGTCTTGCGCGAACAGGGGATTCAGGAGATAGAAACAGCATACCGTGAACAGAAAACGCCTCATATTTCTTAGTATACACCAGACCATGTGTTTTTTCAAGAGAAGATTCAGAGGCGTCTTGGCTGTATATGGCGTTTGGGCGGCCCTAATAAGGGCTTTGCATAGCAAAGGCCGCGGCTGGCAAATGTGGCTGGAGGTTTTGCGTGGGAATGTTCGCCAACGCAATTGGCGCGTGTTCCCCAGCTTCTACTGTATGCGACGTAGCCCCGTACTCCATTATTTTTTGGTAATGTTCTATAATTATTGAAACAAACATGTTCTCCCAAAGAACCAGACATTTATTGTAAGGGCGACAACAATCTTATGCGTCTGTTCCGTTTTTAAAAAACGAATGCCTTTCCTCACTAACCGGGCGCGCCAGATACTCAGGGACAGATGTTTCCTTTCAATCTTTCGCGTGTTCTTCTTCGTAACCGTCAGCGCCTCCGGTGAAAAGCGCTCGTCATACGCATAGTTGCCGTCCGTATACACCTTCCCCAGATTAAGCGGCTTAAGCGATCCCAGAAGCTTGTCGAGATCCTCACGCCC
>JAIRLZ010000250.1 GCA_031259035.1 Treponema sp.
GGATAGGAAAGGCTTGAAGGGAGACACTCCGCGGCGGAAGTCCGGCGGTCGGCGTTCATGTACATTGAGGCGTATTACAACCGGGCGCGTCCGCATTCGGCCCTTGACTATGCCGCCCCCGATGGGTTTAACTCAGGTGAAGCCCGCTTAATACTGTCTACCCAAAGGGGTAAAGTTCACAGCGCCGCCTGCAATGCCGCGTATATGAACATGCAACGCATTGCGCTGAAAGCGCGGCTCTTTTACGCCCGTTTGTCAAACTGTTTTCATCATAAATTGGAAAAACGATGCGCGCGGGGCGGAGATCGTCTATCCTGGTCCGCATACTTTTTTCTTGACGCCCAGAATATAAGGAACGGCGCAAAAACAAAATATGGAACATTACGTTACGGTTCCATGAAAAAACGCAATTTCGCGGCGGCGGGAAATTGCAAGGCTTGCAAGCTAACCGCAGGTTGGCAGGCTGCCACACGGGTTGTCGAACAAGCCCAATGTATTATAACATAAAGCATGATTATCGGAATAGACATCGGCAGCACCACCACTAAAGCGGTTTCAATAGAAAAAGGAGCGGTCGTCAAGAAGATAAAGACCAAAGCCGTTGACGCCGTAACCTCGGCGACAGGCGCTTTGGGAAAGATGCTCATAGAAAACGACATGCAGATCGCGCAGATTGAGCGGATCATGATAACCGGCGCCGGAGCGGACAAGATAAAGAACGATATATTCGGCATTCCCACTAAACGGGTTGACGAGATTGCCGCAATCGGCGTGGGGGGAATGTTCCTCTCTCAAAAGGATGCCATCGTCATCACGAACATCGGCACCGGAACGGCTGTCATTGAGGCGAAAAAAGGCGCAATTTCCCACATGGGCGGTTCCGGCGTGGGCGGCGGCGCCATCCTTGGACTTGCCAAGAAGATGCTCGGCGTCTCGCATTTCGACGCCATCATGGAGCTTGCGAAAAACGGCAATCTGAATCAGGTGGACCTCCTCCTCGAAGACATTACGGACACGGGCATCAGCTTTCTCAACAAGGAAGCCACCGCGTCAAACTTCGGAAAGACCCTCGATTCAGCCCGCCCAGAAGACATTGCGCTTGGCATCCTCAACATGGTGTATCAGGTCATCGGCATGCTTTCGGTGTTCGCGGCAAAATCAAAGAACATAGACCGCGTGGTTGTTACAGGAAACGGCAGCGCCAACCCCATCGGTCAAAACATCCTCGCAACTATCACCGGCATGTACCGCATCCAGTTTGAGTATCCGGCTGACGCGGTTTACGCAACCGCCATCGGCGCCGCCATTCGCGCCGCCGATGGCGCGGTTTTTGCGGACACTCCTCGCCCTACAGCCGGCGCGTTATGACACCCCTTCTGCAAAAAGAAATCCTGCGGAAGTCTCTGCATTTCCTCATTGGGTTCAGCCCGCTGTTGGGGTCAATCAACCGGCTGGGCGCCATTGCGCTCCTCGCTTTCGGCGTTGTTCTTTATACGATCATGGAAATTCTGCGGCTTAAAGGCGTCTCTGTTCCGCTTGTTTCATTTATAACCGAACGGGCGATGCGCGAAAGGGATCGGGGATTCGTGAAGGGGCCGGTGACCCTTGGCATGGGCGCGTTGTTGTCAATGACGCTGTTCCCGCCGCCCGTGGCGGCCATCGCCATTTACGCGCTTGCCTTTGGGGACGGGCTTTCAAGCCTCGCCGGGAGGCTGTTCGGGCGGCTGCGCCCATGGTTCCTGTTCGGAAAGAGCGTGGAAGGTTCCATTGTCTGCTTCGCGGCGGTTTTTTCCGCGGCCTTTCTTGCATCCCGCTCCGTGCGGGCGAGCTTGTGCGCAGCCGCCGCCGCGACCGTTGCGGAAGCCCTCCCGCTTAAAGACTGGGACAACATCATCATCCCGCTTGCAACCGGAGCCGTTCTTTTTTGCGGCGGCTATGGGGCGGCGTATGGGTTTCCCGGCTCATGCCGCTGGCTCTAGCCGCCGGCTAAAGCCTCATCCCTATTCCACCCGTTTATTTCCAACCAAACAGCGTCGGTTTTAAGCCACCCGGAAATTTTTGCGGCGACTTGAGAAACCTTCATTTTTTTGTTTCTGCCGTGAATAGCGCATTCCCAGACGACGCACACCCTCCAGTTCAACGCATGAAGATGATTCTGCGCTTCTCCGTCACGCGCGCGGTTCCGATCAATTTTTGTGATCCAATAGTCTTGGTTTGATTGCGGCAGCCTAAAATTGGGGCATCCCGCATGACCATGCCAAAAGCATCCGTGGACAAAAATTACGGCGTGGTATTTGGGCAGCGCCAAGTCGGGCCTGCCGGGAAGTTTTTTGTAATCTACGCGGTATCTATACCCCAAGGCGAACAACGCTTTTCTTATCAGAATTTCCGGCATTGTGTTTTTGCTGTGAACAGCCGCCATAGTTTTTCTGCGCTGTTCAGGGGTGAGCGTGTCCATGTCAGATGATTTTTTCCCCGGTCATACCGCCGCTCCTTACGATCTCTTTCCCAAAAGCCGCCGGCGCAGGCCGTATGCCGCGTTTTGAAAAGGACTTATAGGTAAGGGTACCCTTTATAATGAGCCATTCCCAAAACGCGAACTATGTTTGCGAACATAGTTCGGGTTAGTTT
>JAIRLZ010000289.1 GCA_031259035.1 Treponema sp.
CTTGAAATCTTTGCGTATGCGGGGGAACAAATCCCCCGCACCCCCAGTTCTAACCGCCCCAAGGGGCGGGGTATTAAACCCCCAATGGAATGAATCCGCGCCGCGTTCGCGCTGACGCATGGAAGGGAAGGCGTACGCAACGGATTTTTCAGAAATCCGCCCTCCAGAGGCAGTCATGAGGGCGGATGTGAGGTCTGACGCCCGGCGCAGAGGCGTTAGACCTTCTTGAATAAGGAGATGTAATGCAGGAATTTTCGTATACGATCACCGATCCAAATGGCATTCACGCGCGCCCGGCCGGGCTATTCGCGCAAAAGATGCAGGAATATAAAAGCCGCGTTACGGTGAATCGCGGCGAGCAAAGCGCGGACGCCAAGAAACTCATCGCTTTGATGAAGTTGCGCCTTAAATGTGGACAGACGTTCACGGTGCGGGCGGAAGGCGAAGACGAGACCGGGGCTATTGAAACGGCGCGGGATTTTCTAACGGCAAACCTATAAAGGTTTTATGGGGAAGGGAAAACGGCTGTGGCGTCCAATTCTGTGCGGAATCTTTCTCCCAGATTGTTGCGGTTGCTTGAAGTGTTGGCGTGTTCCGATGAGCCGGTGAAGATAGACGACTTGTCGACGGCGTTGAACACAAGCCGCCGGACGGTTTTTCGGGAACTGGAAAACGTGGACCGGGCGCTGGCAGCCTTTCACACTGCCTTGATTTCCGTTCCCGGCAAAGGATTGACGCTTTCCGGCGACAGCGAATCCCATCAGAGACTGCTTGACGCGCTTACCCCTTCCCCTCATCCCATTTCAAAACGAGAGCGCTTGCTCCGTCTGCTGGTGGAGCTTATCGCCAATTCCGGCGAAGTGCAAAAATTATTTTACTACGCGAGCGTTCTTGGCGTAAGCGAATCAACGGTAAGCAATGATCTTGACGAGCTTGAAGACTGGCTCTCAGCCCGGGGCGTCAGCGTTACCCGCAAGAGTGGCATGGGCGTTCAGTGCGTTGGTACTGAGGAAGCCCTTCGCGCCGCGCTGGTGAGTCGCTTTATGACTGATGGGGATTCGGGCGGCAGGTCATACACCGCATCCTTTGACTTGCCAGGCGATGATATTGAGACGGGCGTACGGGAAATCTTACGCAGAAAGAAGGATGAGATTGACTGGATGACCTCAGAGTCTTTCTCGCTGATCGCTGTTTATCTTATGGTGATGGTTGATCGGTTGCGGAAGGGCAAGATCGCCGCGAGCGGTCGTATGAGCGGACAGGCTTCAATGGGCGCGTTCCAAAACGTCCTTGCCGAAGCCCTCGCGGTGGAAACGGAAAACGAGTTCTCCCTAAGCGTACCTGAAACGGAACGGCAGGCGCTGGCCGGATGGATTCAGGCGTGCCGGACAAAACAGGAGAGCCCGTTTGAACCGGGTCCGGTTGACCGGTGGACCCTTATTCAAAGCCTTGCTATGCGGATGATAGACCGTTTTGATCCCCCGATAGCCGCGATTCTGAAAACCAATGAACAGTTGACGCGGCTCTTGTCGCTGCATTTGGAAGCCGCCCTGCCCCGCTTGCAGAGAGGCATAGCGTTGCCGAATCCCCTTGAGGCGGAACTCATAAAAAATTATCCTAATGAATATGAAAAGACGCGCAGGGCGGTGAAGGTTCTGGAAGAACATCTTGGACTTCCGGTTCCCTCACATGAAGTTTCATTTATTCTGATACATTTTCTGGCTGCTCTTGCTGTTTTGGGCGAGCGCAATATCAGGCGGCGGGTGTTGCGGGCTGGCATTGTTTGTGTATCTGGCATCGGCACGTCTTATATGCTGGCGTATCAGGTTCGCAGGCGGTTCAAGGGGGAATTGGAAGTCGAGGTGTCTGACTGTGATGACAAGGCTTCATGGGCTGGCATTGACTTTCTTATCTCCACTATTTCTTTGACGGAAACGGACAAGCCGTTTGTTTTGGTGAACACGCTGCTTGGGGCGGAAGATTATCAGAAAATCCAGGCTGCTGTTGACACCTTTGCTTTTATCAAGCGGGACGAGGAACAGCCGGCGCGTTCGGTTTCTCTGGAGAAACGGCTTGACAGCCTTATCGCTATTGTCATGCAGTCGCGGCTTCTGCTTGATAATTTTGCCGTTGAACAAATCAAGGCGGACTGTTCCTTTGAGGAGCTTGTCTGTTTTGCCGCAGACCGTTTTGCGCCTGAAAACCCGGAGCCTGTCCGCCGGGCTCTTATGGACAGGGAAGCTGTTGTTAGCCAAGTTGTTAGCGAACTGGGAATAGCGCTGCTGCATACCCGCAGCGCCTGTGTCGCGGCGCCGGTATTTGCGGTCATTGTTCCCAAAGGAGGAAAATTCACCCAAGCATATTTTAAGCGGACAAAAAGCTGTGTACTTATGCTGCTGCCCGAAACGTCTCCCCATGAAGTGAACGAACTCATGGGAGGGATTTCCAGCGCCTTGATCGATCTGCCCCTTTTTCTTGAGGCGGTTCGCGCAGGAAACCAAGAGGCTATACGGGCGGTTCTTGAAAGAGAAATTGCGGAAACCATCGCCCGTTTCGGAGGCGAGAAATTAACATAAAGAAAAGGAGAGCGTCATGGCAAATATACCCATACTCAAAAAAGAAAACATCATTTTAAATCAACCAAAGGCGGAACGCGAGGATGTCATTCGCCGTTGCGGACGTATGCTGGTTGATTCCGGCTATGCCAACGAAAATTATATCGAAGGCATGATCAAACGGGACAATTCCTTCAGCACCGGAATTGGCAATTTCATCGCCATTCCCCACGGGGAGGAAGCGTACAAGAAAGACATCATCACAACCGGCATTGTGGCGCTGACCTATCCCGAAGGCATAGATTGGCACGGAAAGCCGGTGTATCTGGTGATCGGCATTGCGGCGAAAGGAGAAGAGCATCTGGACATCATGGGGAATATCGTGGACAACCTTGAAACCGGGGAAGATACGATAAAACTCGTCAAAAACGCCGGCGTTGATGAGGTGTACCGGATGTTAAGCGGGGAAGGGGCATGATAATCACGGTAACGCTGAATCCCGCGCTGGATAAGACCGCCCGTGTAGATGTAATGCGGGCTAACGCGCTTAACCGTCTGCGGGATGTCCAGATTGATGCTGGCGGAAAAGGGATCAATGTTTCCGCGATGATTCGCGTCCTGGGCGGTGAAAGCGTTGCCGTTGGATTCGCCGGAGGCGGCGCGGGAGAAGAACTCTTGTCCCGCATCGCCGGAAAAGGACTCAAAGCTGATTTTGTCCGCGTCTCCGCTGTTACCAGAACTAACGTGAAAGTGGTGGACAATGAGGGCGCGTTGACCGAATTGAACGAACCCGGACCGGCGATAAAACCGGAAGAGTGGCGCGAGATGGAAAACAAACTTTCCCGCTACAGCCTAACGGGAAATACCATTGCGCTTTCAGGCAGCCTTCCGGCGGGTCTCGGCGCGGACACCTACAAGCGCCTCTGCGCTCTGTTGCGCCGCGCTGGCGCCGCCGTGTTTCTTGACGCGGACGGCGACGCGCTTAAACACGCGCTTGAGTCAGAGCCGGATTCGATTCCTGATTACATCAAGCCCAATCGTTTTGAGTTGCTGCGTTATTTCAGCATACCGGACGATGAGGAGGTGTCAGAGACGCGGCTTGCGGAACTCTGCCGCTCTTTGCTTGACAAAGGCGTCAAGCTGGTCGCTCTTTCAATGGGCGCTGACGGCGCGATCTTTGTGAGTAAAAACGGCGTCTGGCGCGCGCCGGCGGTTGCGGTGGAAGTGCGCTCAACAGTGGGCGCCGGGGACAGTATGGTAGGCGCGCTTGTTTACGGCTTTGAACACGGGCTGCCTGAAGAACAATGCTTTGCGTTGGCAATGGCAGCCTCAGCCGGAGCCTGCGCTACAGCCGGAACCAATCCGCCTGAACGCGCTCTGGTAGACGAGCTTTTACAAAAAACACGGATAGAGGAGCTGGTTCCAAAACTCGGTTAGTTTTGGAACCAGCTTTCGAAAAAGCGGTCCAAAGCCCGCTTTTTCATCTACATTCAAGGTAGCTGTTCCAAAATCTGACATTTTGGAACAGCCTCAGAGAAAATCGTTTAAGAACCAGCAGGGGTTCACACACAAGGAGCTTATATGGGACAGAAAACAAAAGCGGTTCGCCTTTACGGCGCCGACGATCTGAGACTGGAAGAATTTGAGCTTCCAGACATAAAGGACGATGAGATTCTCGTCAAGGTGGTGAGCGACAGTATCTGCATGTCAACCTACAAACTGTTGAAGCAGGGAAAGAACCACAAACGCTGCCCTCAAAACGTAGACACGAACCCCATCATCATTGGGCATGAGTTTGCCGGCGATATTGTCAAAGTCGGCGCCCAGTGGCGGCATGAATTCAAAGCCGGCGAGAAATTCGCCCAGCAGCCGGCGCTGAACTACAAAGGCAGCCTCGCCTCTCCAGGCTACTCCTACGAGTTCTTCGGCGGCGACGCAACCTATTGCATCCTGCCGCACGAGGTCATGGAACTGGGCTGTCTCCTTCATTACGAGGGGGACGCCTATTTTTACGCCTCCCTCGCGGAACCGGTCAGTTGCATCATTGGCGGCTATCATTCGATGTACCACACGAACAAGCAAAACTACAATCACGCCATGGACATAAAGCCGGGCGGCAATGCGCTTATCCTCGGCGGCGCGGGACCCATGGGGCTGGGCGCGGTTGAATACCCGCTCTACGGCGGCAACCGTCCGGCGAAAATCGTTGTTACTGTTGTTGACGACGGAAGGCTGCGCCGGGCAGAACAGCTTATCAGTCCGGAACTGGCGCAAAAGCAGGGCGTTGAACTGCGCTATGTAAACCCCCGCAATCATGCCGACCAGTACGCGCTTCTTATGGACCTATCAGGCGGGCGGGGCTATGACGATGTGTTTGTCTACGCGCCCATACGGGAACTTGCCGAACTGGGCGATAGGCTTCTGGCGTTTGATGGCTGCCTTAACTTTTTCGCCGGTCCTGAGGACAAGAACTTTTCCGCGCTTATAAACCTGTACAACTGTCATTACACCAGCGCCCATATTTTAGGAAGCACCGGCGGCAATACCGACGACCTCAAGGAAGCGCTGCGCTTGTCCTCCGAAAAGAAGATACGTCCGGCGGTTATGGTAACGCATATCTGCGGGCTTGACGCGGTTGCCGATGCGGTTGCGCATCTGCCGGAATTGAGAGCCGGGAAGATACTCACCTATACCCACATTAACCTGCCGCTGACCGCGCTCTCTGACTTTGAACAGCTTGGACAAAGCGACAAGCTGTTCGCGCAGCTTCACGCAAGCTGCCAGGCGCATCAGGGTTTGTGGAACGCTGAGGCGGAAGCTCTGCTTCTCAAAGTGTATGGAGGCGCGTCATGATCACCTTACAGGGCAAGGGCGTTAGCGCTGGAATAGCGCGGGGGCGGCTTTCCTTTCTCAAACGAAAAAGTCTTTCAGTTGAAAAACGCCCCATAGACAATGTTGAACAAGAAATTGAGCGTTTCAATGTTGCGCGTAAAACCGCCGCCGAGCAGCTCGACACGTTGGCTGGCGAAATGACTGACAAAATCGGCAAAGAAAACGCGCTGCTCTTTGAAATTCACCGCATGATGCTCGAAGACACCGACTATACAGACCCTATCATTGAGATAATCACATCCGAAAAAGTCTGCGCCGAGTATGCGGTCAATACCGCGGGATCCCGCTTGGCTCAGGACTTCGCCGACATGGACGACGAGTACATGAAAGCCCGCGCCATAGACATCTACGATGTTTCCAGACGGGTGATAAAGCTGCTCTCAGGCGAGGACTATGGTCTTGGAGAGAGCGGCGAACCGGTCATTCTTGCCGCCGACGACTTTACGCCCAGCGAAACCGCCCAGCTTAACCGCAACGCCGTGCTTGCTCTGGTGTCCCGCCAGGGCGCCGCCAATTCCCACACGGCTATTTTCGCCAGAACCATGGGCATTCCGGCGGTCATATCCTTCGGCGCCTTTCTTTCCGGCGACTTGTCCGGCAAACAGGCGGCGCTTGATGGCGAAACCGGCGTTTTGTACATTGAGCCTGAACCGGACATAATCAAGGAGTTGGAAGAAAAACAGGAGCGGCTGCGTAAGGAAAAGGAAGCGCTTGAAAAGAGGCGGGGGAAACCGACCTTTACGAAGGACGGCCGCCCCCTGAAACTCTACGCCAACATCGGCTCCGTAAGCGACGCGGACGCCGCCCTTGCCGGAGACGCGGAAGGCATAGGACTTTTCCGCAGTGAATTCCTCTATCTTGGCAGGAACGATTATCCAGACGAGGACGACCAGTACGAAAGCTACCGGAAGGTACTTGAAAAGATGGGGAACAGGCAGGTTGTCATCCGCACGCTTGACATAGGGGCTGACAAACAGGTGGATTACTTCAAACTGCCTCATGAAGAAAACCCCGCGCTTGGAATGCGGGCTATCCGCATCTGCCTTACCCGCCCCGACCTGTTCAAAACCCAGTTGCGGGCGATCTACCGGGCTTCCGCGCATGGGAATGCCGCTATCATGTTTCCCATGATAAACTCTTTGGAAGAACTGCTCAAAGCGAAGGAGTCGGCAAGAGTTGCGCGTGAGGAGCTTGCGTCTAAAGGCGTCGCCTTTAAGGAAGATGTCCCTATAGGCATTATGATAGAGACTCCGGCGTCGGCGCTTATAAGCGATGTATTGGCGCGGGAAGCGGCGTTTTTCAGCATAGGCACGAATGATCTGACCCAGTACACGCTTGCCATAGACCGGCAGAACGATTCGCTTTCCTCTTTCTGCGACACGCATCATGAAGCGATACTGCGCCTTATCCAGTTGACCTGTGAAAACGCCCACAGGGCGGGCATCTGGTGCGGCATTTGCGGCGGCTTGGGCGGAGACTACAGCTTGACGAAAGAGTTTGTAGAAATGGGCTTGGACGAGCTATCGGTGGAACCCTCGCGCATACTCAAACTGCGCTCAATTATCGCGGAATGCTGAACCTTTGCGGCGCGGAAAAGCCTCGCGTAAGGGCTTAAACATAAACCCGTTGCGTGGAGCGTCGCCGCTAACGGCGGCGCTCCACGCAGCCCATGCGTACAATTCGCAAAAAAAAGAAAAAAACGCTTGACAGCCTCAAAATCATCTGATAGAGTGGATTCAGGATTGTTACCGGGCTAGTCCTGAGCATGACCTAAATTGGCGAAGAAACGTCCACGTGGATGTCTCCCCGCCAGTTTAGGTCTTTTTTTTTGCCCACATGGATTGTAGAAATGCGAAATATCAGGAAGTACAATAATAACATTGTCCTTGCGGATGACAACGGACAGGAGGTCATCGTCCTTGGCAAGGGAATTGGCTTTCAAGTCCCGCAAGGGGCGGAAATTGATATGAGCCTCGTTGAGAAGGTGTTTGTCCCTCAAGAAACCGCCCACATAAACCGCTTCGCCGACATCCTCTCCGACTTGGCGTACGAATACATGCTTTTGGCAAGCGAGATTGTGGATCTTGGCAAAGCCGCGTTGCAGGTCAAACTGAACCCGAGCATAGTAGTGGCGCTTGCGGATCATCTTTCCGTGTCTTTGGATCACATGACAAACAGCGACAATCCGCAGGCTTCCCTTGAATCCCCCCTGCAACTGGACGTACGGCATATTTATCCCGTGGAATTCAATATCGGCGTCCAAGCTCTGGAAATAATCAGGCGGGAAAGGAATATACAACTGCCCGAAGCCGAAGCGGTGAGCGTCGCCCTGCATTTTATAAACGCCGAACTCGAAGCGCCGGAAATGCCCACCGCCTTCAAAATTGTAACCATAACCGGCGATGTAATGCGGATTATCGAGCGGCGCTACAATATGACGCTGGACAAAGAAACCCTCGAATTCATGCGTTTCAGCAACCATGTGCGAAGCCTAGTCATTGAGTACCTAGAGTATCATTGCCCCCCCCCCCCCCCCCCCCACAGGGGGCGGCAAGACTAAAAAGACAAGAGAGAGTGAAGGGAAGCGGCAACCAACTCCGGGGCACAGAG
>JAIRLZ010000050.1 GCA_031259035.1 Treponema sp.
TAGAAAAAGACCGGGCAAATATGAAAAATGCTTTACGCGATACCGCTCCTCTTTGCGATTTACTTCAGACCGCGGTTTATGATTATTGGCGTTAGGTGTTTATAAGTAAAATAACTATAACAAGGTAAGCGTTTTGTGACAGCATTCCCGCCTTTGCAAGCCGATCCACCATGCCTTTTTCAGCGTCGGACATATAATCCTGAATAGCGGCAATTCCCCTGTCTTCAAACTTAGCGTCAACCGTTCTATCGGTTTTATAAATAAGAACTTTCGCAATATTTATTTTCAAACGGTCAAGCGTCAGCGAGGCGTTTATTTTGTTTTTCAGCTTTTCGATATAAGCGTCTGTATAATGCCCGTCTTGGTCGCAGTCTTTCGGCAGGGACAGTACAATATGGTTTACTATCGTTGATTCGCCGGAGGGAAAGGATTCGAGCCGCAATTTACGGTTTTCACGCCGGCAGCAAGCCACGCCGACTTGCCCCGCGATTACAGGAAAAACGTTATGGTTATAAGCGACATCGTCAACATGGTATGCGTGGCGCGAACCATCAAGGAAATATTTAAAAATGGGTTCAATATTATTGACGGATAATTGTTTTGCCATTACACGGCAGTCCACAGGCTCTTTTGGGAAATTTGTTTCTCCATCTCCAAGCCATTCACGACTGTCGAGCGGATCGTCATAGTCTGCCGTGGGCGCCCCGATTGAATCGCAACTGTATTTAATGCTGTTGAAGCTCTTTCCTCTGGTTTCTTCCGCGACTATATCCATAATGCGCTTCACAATCACGCGCTCCTTTTTATCCGTCCGTCATTTGATGGATTTTCTCCGCTTCTTGGGAGTATCGTAGCACACCGGAGGCGAAAAGGCAAGTTAGACAACGTACATTCGGAAGGGAATAAACAGTCCTGCCCTTACTGTTGGTTACGGCTAGACCGAATGGAAGAAGGTTTCTCGCCAGTAGCGGACGGAAAAGGTCTATGCGCTATGCCGAGGGGTCGGGCGGCGGCAAAGCGGGGCGCCGGCGGCATCAAATAGCGCGGTTTTTTCAAAGCTATGTTGGAATCGTGGGCGTAAACCATGCGGTTTCGCTTTGTTCGGCTTTTCCTTAAAAAACATGAAAAACCGTTCAAAATCAATTGGGGGAACCTCTGGAAACGCGAACCTTCGGTTAGCGAACCTTCGGTTAGCGAACCTTCGGTTAGCGAACCTTCGGTTCGACCGGAGTTTCCAGAGGTTCCCTTGGGTTTTTGAACCGGATTAAATGGACAAAACGCCGGCAGTTTCAGCCTTGACTATCCAAAACTATACCATTATATTATTAATCATGAGATTTGTCTTTAATATATTGGCGTCCGCCACCAGCATGTATCTTTTCCTCATTTTTATCAGAATCATGCTTACGTGGTTTAGCGGCGTCAGGTACAGTACGCCGGTTGCGGTGTTAAGCGCCATGACAGACCCGTATCTTAACTGGTTTCGCCAGTTTCCCGGGTTGCGCTTGGGCGGTTTTTTAGATATTTCGCCTATTATCGCCATGTCGGTCTTGTCTATAGCAAACAGCGTCTTTATTACTATGGCGAGTTATGGGTACATCACGGCAGGTTTTGTGATTGCGCTGATCGTCAAGTCGCTTTGGTCTGCGATTTCGTTTCTGCTGGGCTTTATCACCGTCGTACTAGGTCTCAGGCTGTTCGCGCATCTCACGCGGCAAAACATGTTCAGCCCGTTCTGGAGGATCGTTGACGCCATAAGCCAGTCGGCGTTGTACCGGATAAACGCCCTCTTTTATGGCGGCAGAAGCGCGCAGTATACAATAATTATAATCACCACGCTGGCGGTCTTTCTGACGGTGTGGATCGGCGGCGGCATCGTGATAAACATCGCATCATCCTTTTTGCTGAGACTGCCTATTTAGACTGTGTTTGCCAGGGAGATACGCGATCCGATCTCGGCGCTCGCGGGCGTGAAAGCGGGATCCGTTGTCGAAAAAGCCCTTGCTCATGTTGGGGTTGCGACAATAGGCTCGCTGCTGTGCCGGTATCCGAGGGATTGGGAAGACAGAACTCGCCGCGCGCCGCTCAAAGATTTTCGCAATGGTCGGGTATGCTCTATTGTCCGAATCCTCGCGCACGATTGGTTTTATGCTGGCAAGACCCGCACATTAAAAATTTTTGTTGAAGATGATACGGCGCGGGCGTGTCTGGTCTGTTATAACCGCCCCTTTATAAAAAATCAACTTGTAGTGGGGAATGACTATCTCATCTACGGCGATTTTGAGTTTAAATACGGAGAAATTCAGTCAAGCTCTTTTGACTTTGAGCCGGCTGACACTGGCGCCGGGCGTATTGCGCCAGGGCAGATACTGCCAGGGCAGATACTGCCAGGGCAAATATTGCCAGGGCAGATACTGACAGGGCAGATACTGCCCATTTATCCGCTCACAAAAGACCTGCGCATGGCAAAGGCGCGCGGACTTGTCAAACAGGCGCTTGACGCATACCTTTCTGTTATAGAAGACGAAATTCCCCAAAGCATACGGGAACGGTACCATTTGCTTACAAAAGCCCGCGCCTTAAAAGCCATTCATTTCCCTGAATCCATGAAGGAACTCGAAAAGGCGAAAAAGACCATCATATATGAAGAGCTTTTTTATCTGGAAGTGATGGTTGGGAAGCGGGCGCTGGCAAAGCGCAGCGTTATGAGACGGACGCCGGTGGACACGGACTCCTGTATGACGCGACAAAAAACGCCTGATTTACAAAACGCGCTGCTGGACAGACTGCCTTTTGAACTGACAGAAGGACAGCGGGAAGCCGTGGCGGACATTAACAAGGACATGGACAGCCCGTACCCCATGGCGCGGCTTTTGCAGGGCGACGTCGGTTCAGGCAAGACTCTGGTCGCGTTTTTAGCCGCGCTCAAGGCGGTTGAGAAAGGCGGACAGGCGGCGATCATGGCGCCGACAGAGCTTTTGGCGCGTCAACACGCGGAAAACGCGGCGAAACTGCTGGAACCTTTGGGCGTCAACGTCGCCTTTCTCACCGGCAACATCAAATCCAAAGGACGAAAACAATTGCTTCAAAACCTCGCGTCCGGCGCCATTGACGTGGCGATAGGCACTCACGCGCTTTTTTCCCATGACGTGTACTACCGCGATCTCCGTCTCGTGGTCATTGACGAACAGCACCGGTTTGGAGTCATGCAACGGCAGGCCATTTTGGCGAAGGGCGACGCGCCCGATCTCTTGATGATGAGCGCGACTCCCATTCCAAGAACATTGGCGATCACCGTGTTTGGAGACCTTGACGTATCGGTCATCAAAGGGCTGCCTCCGGGACGGCAGCCTATTGTCACCCACCTTGCGCGGGAATCCAACGAGGGCAAGGTGTACGAGTTTGTCCGCGCCCAACTCAAGGCTGGCGCTCAAGCCTATTTCGTGTATCCGCTTATTGAGGAAGGCGAGTTGGATCTTAAAGACGCGGTTTCAATGGAAGAACGGCTTGCGACAGAGGTGTTTCCGGAATACACGATTGCCCTCGCCCATTCAAAAATGGACGAGGGAGAGAAGCGTCTGACAATGGATGCGTTTCGCAGAGGCGGCATACGTATACTCGTTGCGACCAGCGTTGTGGAAGTGGGCGTTGACGTGCCGAATGCGACCTGTATGGTCATAGAACACGCCGAACGCTTTGGACTTTCGGCGTTGCACCAACTGCGCGGGCGAGTCGGGCGGGGGACGGCCCAGTCCTACTGCTTCCTCGTGTATTCCGATAAATACACGGAAGACGCCAAAGCCCGCCTCATGGTGATGCTGGAGCATTCGGATGGATTTGTCATTGCGGAAGAAGACCTGAAGTTGCGCGGCCCCGGGCAGATCAGCGGCGTTGAGCAGTCGGGCTATATCAGGTTGGGACTCGCTGATCCCGTGGAACACGCGGCGATCCTTGAAAAAGCCCGCGCCGACGCCTTTGCCATGCTGGAAGCGGATCCCGGACTCCTTGCAAGCGATCACCGGCGCGTGGCGGAAGTGTTGTCACGCGCCCCGCCCTTTAACGATGTGGGCGTGTGAATCCCGGCGCGGCGTTTGCGGACGCGCTATTTTAATGCCCATCATGAGCATGTTACGCGCAATATGGACACAAAATTTGGGAAACAGATCAAAGTGATAAGCCGCCCTGATGAGAAGCGGGATCGCCGTTATACTGTCTTCGCCGTCATCTGTTTCAACTTTAGCGTTGGCAACGCCGATTTCAAACCCCAAAGAGAGCGGAATGCTGATGGGAAGCGGATAGTCGACGTACACCGGTCCATCGAATCCGATTTTAGCGTCAAAATCTATGCTCGTAGACTGTCCGCCTCCAGACAATTCTATCTCGCTGACGGATGAAAGGGCGAGTCCGCCGCTAATCGTCACCTGCGCGTATACGCCCGATGAAACCCCTGCAAACAGCAGCGCGAAAGCCGCTATCAAAACAAATTTTCTCTTTAACATAAGTTTCTCCCTTTCCATACAGGGAAGATGGTTTTGATAGAAAAAGAAATAGAGCGGAGCGAATGATATTTTCAGAACCGCCAAAGTTTGAGGCGATTAAAAAAGAGGAAAAAGCGGTTTAACGCATGTATTTCATAGCAAGTTCCGTTGGACTACACGAACAACACGAACAACAAGAACTTTTATTCCGTTCATAAAGCTCGCCCTGTTCTGTTCGCGCGGTTCGTGGATTGAAATTTCACGCCCAATGCGCTATACTTGCCCCATGTCTGCCGATTCCAAAAATCCGCTTATAGTTCAAAGCGACAAGACCCTTCTGTTGGATGTGCACGCCGGGCAAGCGGAGGCGGCGCGTTCCGCCATTATGCCCTTCGCGGAATTGGAGAAGTCGCCCGAACATATACACACCTACCGCATCACGCCGCTTTCCCTGTGGAACGCCGCGAGCGCGGGGCTTTCGGCGGCGCACATCGTGAACACGCTCGAAACGTGGACGCGCTACCCCATACCGCAGGGCGTTGCGCGGGGGTTTTCGGACACAATGGAACGGTACGGGAAAATCCGCCTTATCGCCGCCGACGGCGCGGCTAACGGCGCGATCCGTGAGGGAGAATTGCTGCTTGTCTCCGATGACGCGGCGATTATCGCGGAAATAGCCGCGTCAAAAAACCTGAGCAAATACCTCGCCAAAACGGAAGAAGGCTTCTCGTTGCGGCTTGTTGACCGGGGCAGCGTGAAATGGGAGCTTATCAAGCTGGGGTGGCCTCTGAAAGATGAAGCGCCGTTGCGCGATGGGGAGCCGCTTGCCGTGCGGCTGCGCGGCGTCACGCTTTCCGGCGCGGCTTTTACGGCGCGGGATTACCAGAAAGAGGCCGTCCGCGCGGCGCTGGGAGACGGCGCTCCCGGTTCTGGATACGGCGTTGTGGCGTTGCCCTGCGGCGCCGGGAAAACCATCGTGGGCATACAACTTATGGCGGAGCTTAACACGAATACGCTCATACTCACCGCCAATACCGCGGCGGCGCATCAATGGATAGCCGAACTCCTGGACAAGACGGAACTCACCCAGGACCAGATTGCCGAGTACACCGGCGATTCCAAGCGAACCGCGCCGGTTACGGTGGCCACCTACCAGATACTCACGTGGAGGGCGGATAAAAACGCGGATTTTCCGCATTTCACCTTGTTTCGCGCCCGCGCGTGGGGGCTTATCATTTATGATGAGGCGCATCTGCTTCCGGCGCCGGTTTTTCGGATTACCGCGGAATTGCAAGCGGTCAGGCGGCTTGGGCTGACCGCGACGCTAGTGCGGGAGGATCATGAGGAGGACGCGGTTTTCAGCCTCGTTGGTCCGAAACGCTACGACATGCCGTGGAAAGACCTTGAGGCGAAGGGCTGGATAGCCGAGGCTCTCTGCGTTGAAATCCGGGCGAAACTGCCGGAAGAGCTTAAAATCCCCTACGCCGTCGCCTCAACGCGGGAAAAGCACCGCATCGCAAGCGAGAATCCGCGTAAAGAGACGATTGTACAGCAGCTTGTCGAACTCCACGCGGAAGAGCGCATCCTCGTCATCGGCCAGTATGTCCAGCAGCTTGAACGCCTCGCCCGCCTCCTGAACGCGCCCGGCGTCACCGGAAAAATGCCCAACGTGGAGCGGGAAAGGGTATATGACGCCTTTAAGCGCGGAGCGGTGAAGATCATTGTGGTGTCAAAAGTGGCGAATTTCGCCATAGACTTGCCCGATGCGTCGATGTTGATACAGGTTTCAGGCTCTTTCGGGTCCCGTCAGGAAGAGGCGCAACGGTTGGGAAGGATTCTCCGTCCTAAAAAGCGGAATTCGCTGTTCTACACGCTGGTCTCACGGTATACCGTAGAAGAAGAATTCGCGGCCAACCGCCAGAAGTTTTTAGCCGAACAGGGCTACAAGTACAGCATCCAGCAATGGGAATGAAAAAGCGGTGAGAAAGGAACCAATGAACTTCCCCGCCTTGAAGGGCGCGGCGCCGCCTCCACTGCGAATAAAAAACAGGAAGCGATGAAAAAAAATGAATCCGCCGTTTGGAGATATACGGGAGTGGGAAACCGCCCTTTTAACATTGCCCGAACAATCGTTCTTTTCTCTGGTCAGGAGTGTATTTGGAAGCGTCAAGACGCCTTTTTCCAAGCAGCGTCTTGTTGATGATCTGAAAGCGTTCCTGTCCAATGAGGAAAACCGGAAGACGCTCGAAGCCTATATTGATGAGAAAGACGCGCTTCTCATAGCGAGCGTCGCGGTTTTGGGAAACCCGACCGAACAGGAGCTTGCGGATTTTATCGGCGGGGAATTGGATGGAAACATCCACGCTTTTCTTATCAATATGGAAGAACGGCTCATTGTATACCGGTTTAAGAAAGGCAGAATAGCGTACATCGCGCTTAATCCGCTGTTGGAGGGCGTGTTAGGCAAATTCGCCCGAAACACGCGGCGGCTTTTCCCCCGCGTCAGCCGCGTCAGCCGTGTGGAAGAAGAGCCGGAAGCCTATCTTTCCGTCATTGACGACCGGTTCATCGCGGCGAGCTTTTCTTTTGCGCTGGAGAAAAAGGGCGGCTCCAGAAACGGATGCGGAGCGCGGAAAAACGGGGTTGGCGCAAGCAAAACAGGTTTTCCCCACGCCGCGCGGTACTGTACCGGCGCGTTGCGGGTTCTGGATATTCTCCATGCGGACGACGCCAAAACGGAAGAAAAATTGGAAGTCAATGTGCGGAATGTGGCGCGTTTCGGAAAGCTTTCCCCCCGTGAAAGGCTTGAATACTATGTGACAGGCGTGTATCTATACCAGCATAAAACCGGTTCGCTCCAGCAGCGCTTCAATGAATTCAACGCCTTTCATCAAGGGCAAATCAAAACCATTGCGGCTTTTGTGCATCAGTTTCTGGATTTTTTCGACCACGGCTGCCGTGACGGGCGCTGCGGCGTCACTTGGTATCCGCGGATCACCTTGCAGCGGATCGCCATCCTTTTGCGGCGCAGGGGGCTTGGCGCGGATCAGGATAGGTCTGTGTCTTTGCCCAATCTTGAGGCTTTGCTTTCCTGTCTTGAAGCGATGGGCATACTTATCCCGGATGAGTCTTCGTTGCGGCGGATCAATCCGGCTGTTTTTAGGGAATCGCGGCGCGGATGGGAAAAAGACGGCGCCGCCGCCGGCGGCGCCAGTGAAAGTTCGAGCCGTGAGCGGCAAACCGTACTGACCATGGACACGGAATTTTCCTGCATTCTGTACCCGGGTATAGATTTTAACGACGCGCTCAATCTCGCCTTTTTCTCAGAAGTCTGTGAAATGGGCGCGGTGGTCAGATTCGAGTTGACCCGTGAATCCGTTGTACGGGGCTTTGATCGTGGAATATGCGCGGACGCCATGATCCGGCTGTTAAACAGGCTTTCGGGCGATCAGGTGAGTCACAATTTGCGGTACTGCCTCAACGATTGGGAGGGCAGACACCGTTCCGTGTCCCTGCATCACGGTTTGGTGCTGCGCTTGGATGAAGAGCGGCGGTACCTTGCGGACATTGAGCCGTTTTCCCGTTTCATCGCTCAGGCTTTAGCGCCGGGCGTCTACCTGTTGTATACTACTGAAAGATCAGAAGTAGTCAGAGCCTTGCGGCATGTTGGCATTGATATTGTCGCTCAAAACACGAGACGCGCGGCCGGCGTAAATGGCGTTTTTGGCGGTTACGCTTCGGATGATTATGAGATGCGGTTCCCCGCCCTTGCGTCAAGCGATCTCTCTCCCTTGCTGATCGGGGAAACGGAAGCGCAAGAAGATGCGCTCCCCCTACAGCCGGAACAGGCGGCGCGGTACCTAGAGCGTTTTCGCCGCGCGCTGGACAATTCCGCGGTTCCAAAATCAAAGCAGGAAGAACTCAAGGTCCATATTGAGAACCGGCTTATACTGAACGAAGAGCAGTTGTCGGCAGACTGCGTTTCTTATAAAAAAATGGAAGCGCATCTGCTTGATCAGACAGGGAAAATCAGCATTATACGCGATGCCATCACCGCAAAGTCCGCGGTCGACGTCCGCTGGATAACTATGGACACAAATGGGGAAAAGACCGGGCCGGAGGGGCTTGAACGTCACGCGGAACGTCACGCCGCCGGCATACCCCAAAAACTGGAAAAATCAGAAGGCAAGCGTATGCTGTTTCTGGAAACGCAAGAAGGGGAGATGCGCATTCCATTGCGAAAAATCCTCCGCATTAGAAAAGTGAAGAAATCTATTTTTGAGTAGGAAGAGAAATTATGCCATTACTATCATTTTCGAGCCAGCAGGCGCTGGTTAAGGATCAAGCGAAATTAGCCGTACTCATCGACGCGGACAACGCCCAATCGGTGAGCGTTGAAGGACTTCTGGATGAGGTCGCCAAATATGGAGTCGCAAGCATCAAGCGGATATACGGAGACTGGACCAGCGCCTATCTCCGTTCATGGAAGGACAAATTATTGGAATACGCCATTCAGCCCATCCAGCAGTTTTCCTATACAAGCGGAAAAAACGCCACCGACAGCGCGATGATCATAGACGCGATGGATCTGTTGTACAGCGAAAAACTCGACGGCTTTTGCATCGTGTCAAGTGATTCCGATTTCACCCGTCTTGCGGCGAGGCTTCGGGAGAGCGGCAAGACGGTCTACGGCTTTGGAGAAAAAAAAACGCCCCGCTCGTTTGTCGCGGTGTGCGACAAATTCATCTATACCGAAATTCTGCGCGCCCAGCAGGACGATGAAGACGTGAAATCCGAGCCTATAGCGAAAGTCCGCAAAGACTTCAATGACGACAAAAAATTGCTGAAGCTGCTCGACGACGCCGTAGACGACATTGCGGACGAGTCGGGCTGGGCATACCTTGGGAGCGTGGGGCAGAAGATCAACAACCGTTCCAGCGAGTTCGATCCGCGGAACTACGGCTTTAAGAAGCTCGGCGATCTTTTCCGGGCTGTGCCTCAGTTCGAAATTGAGGAGCGCCAACACGAGAATGGCGGCGGCAGGCAGATATACATACGGAAACGGGGATGAACGTGTATGCACCGCGATCAACGGCGAGTAGTGTAAACCGCGCGGCATGCGCATAGCATAGCCGGAAGCGTCTCGTTTTTTAGGGGAGTTTCCGGCTTTTCCGCGGGGTGGAATGAGGTGGACTATTTTTTCAGTTCCATATCCATCTTGTTTTGTATGGCGGTTTGTATATATTTATGGATTTTGTAACGACCTTCGGACTCGATCTGAGGCATAAAAACAAACACATACACCTGCATACTCTCATAAGCGCGGGAACCTAGCGCAATGGCTTCGGCGCGTATAAGCGTACTCTGCAATTTTAGTTGTATGTCCGTAACAATCGTCCCCTTGGGAAGATTGGGGTCTTCAACAAAGATGCAGGAAAAACCCGCGGAACTGATGTCTCGAATGGCGACGCTTACGAAGCGTCCGTCAAGCGGTATATTAGCGGTGGTCGACGTCTCGTTGCCAGAAGTGACACGGATGTATTTGCGCCTTCCCATTGCGCCGCGCTGCATCAAGATGTGAGATATCTGGGAAATTAGTTTCTTTATATCCGTTGAAATGTAGGTAAATCCGCACGTGACTTTAATCTGAGTGAGATACATTCGCTTCACCTCGTCATTGGCGTTAGAAGAAAGAACGCCAATTTCTGTCCGGACGGTATTCGGATCCGCCATGACATCACATATCCACGCCTCCCAATCCTTCTCCGGCATTGTTTTTTCATCAAGATTGACAAATACAATGGAATTTGGAAAACGTTTTAATACACGTCTCAACGCGACATGATCCTTTACCGTATAGGACTCGAATTCTTGCATGATGAGGGCGGACATCACCTCATTCTCCACAATTGTTGGGGGGTAAAGGAAGAAGATTTTTTTGCCTGTAATGTCTATATTTTCCATATTCGTCTATTTTATCACAAAATTGCGAGAAACGCAATCATATGAACTGCTTTATTGGCTTGTCTTCCTGCAAATCGCTTGATTTCGCAACAATATACACGCCAAAATTCATAATCATCACGTCAAGAAACGTACCGATTGCAATAAGGTGGAAAGCGACGGGCTTTAAGATGAGGTAGCCGGCCTCAAAGCCTTGTCCGTACGCCGCGCACAGAACAGCGAGCGCGGTATAGGCTCCGTCCCCCGGATGCCGCGCAAGCAGAAACGAAATGCCAAACGCCTGAATCCCGATGGAGAAAATGTCAATGACTGATATTCCAAGGCTTGAATACGACTTGATGATCAGAATCAGGGACATGGCGGCGACCATGGCGCTGCCCGCCCTGCCGAAAACGGCGAAAAGTGGAATCGCCACCGCGTTTGCGCGGCGTCTGACCCCGAGGCTTTCCTTTGTGTGCCTGAAAACGACGGGCAAGGAAAAGATAATGTCTCCTGAAAAGAAGGATGCCAGCGCGGATGATGTGGCGCTGTACAGCGCGGCCCATGGACGCGGCTTGTTTTTGACAATGTACAGCAAAAGGGGAAAGACAATGAAGCTCAGAACGCCGCTGACAATGGTTAAAAGGACAATCAGGCTTTGAAAATCGGTCTGTACGATGGCGCGGTAGCGGAACGCCCAATACGCGCTCAAAGCGATTATGATCACGCCCAGAATTTCGGAAAAGAACGAGGCGATATGATAGAACACGCGGGAGAGCGCGTCTATGAGCGAGACGACCGGCTTCATCGTATGTTTGTCGTAGGACAAGCCCATGCCCAAAAAAAAGGCGAACACGCACACCGGAAGCAGATATACGCCGTCGCTTACAAGAGCTTGAAACATATTTGAGGGGAAAATCTCCATGATATTGTCAGCAAGGGAAAGCGAAATCGCCTCTATCTGTTCGTCATGGATTATGGGAATGCGGGCGGGCGGAAACAGTATGATGGCCAAAATGCCGCCGCTTATTGCAATGGCCGCGCTTATCGCTATAAACAGAACGGCGCGGAACAGCAACCCCCACAATCCGCCTTCCTGCCGCAGTTCATGCGCCGCGATGCTTATTGAAAAAAACAACATAGGCGCAACGGCGTACCGTCCGATGTTAATGGCAAAATGATTCAACCATTCCGCCGATGTCACGAAAGCTGAGTTGTCAGCGGGCAAGAGAAATCCCAGTAAAAGCCCAAGCGTGGCGCCGATTGCTAATTTTATCCATACTTTCATATACAGCGAGTATAAAAGAAAAAATCTATTTTGTCTATTAGTTGAGGCTGTTTCAGATTGAATAGGCCGGGGCTTCTCCCCGCGCTCTCGCCACAAGCAACCCTCTCGCTGTCGCGTCCTGCCCCCGCTCCCCGCCGGAGCCTGCCTTCGGGGGAGAGCCTGCACCCTGGAAGGCGTCTCGGCGGCGGTTCAGCCAATGCCAATCATTAGCGTAAGCTTCATGGGTACTGTATGTCCAACCGGGTGAGAAACTCATTCATCCATTGATTATCCTGGGCGATATACTCAGGATGGGAGAGTAATTCCACCCCGGTTTGAATATACGTACCCCCGGCTTGACCGGCAGCCAGCTCATCTCCGCAATGATATGCCAGAGCCTGTATAATTTCCCGGGTATTTTCCAGATGGAACTGAAAGGCGAAAATCCGCTCCCGGTACATAAACGCCTGGTTTTTACATGCCCCGCTTTCGGCTAAAAGAACCGCTCCCGGAGGAATGCTGAACGTATTTCCGTGCCATTGAAAAACCAAAGGGTTTTCCGGCAGAAAGGAAAAGAGCGGAAGGGATCGGGCTTCCGGGGTAAGGGTTACCGGAAACCAGCCGATTTCCTTATACGGGTTGCGGGCAACCGCGCCGCCCAGGACGCAGGAGAGGAGCTGCGCGCCCAGGCAAAGTCCGATGATCAGCTTCCCGTTGTCCACCGCGTCTTTGATGAACGCTTTTTCTTCCGCAAGCCAGGGATACTCCGCCTCCTCGTAGACATTCATGGGTCCCCCCATGATCACGAGCCAGTCAAAATCCCGCATCAGGGGAAAAGGGACGCCGCCCTTCGGGTAGTTGTAGAGAGGGGTATTGGTTACCCCACAGCCTCGATTTTTTGCCCAGGTCAGAATAGAACCCGGATCCTCAAAAGAGACATGCTGTAAATAATGAATTTTCATGTGTCTACGATAGTGTATTTTCATGTGTCTGCGCAAGCGCCAGATCCGCCGCCGACTGCCGTCTTCGATAGCGCCGGTTATTTTGTCGATTGCCTCCTCGCTGTCGATATGGCCGAACCGCCAGTTTTCGGGATACCCGCCAACGCGGGGTCCAGTCTGACAACTCCTTTGGCGCATACACCCGGGGAGTCCCCCGCTCATCCTGACCGAAGCGCGCAACAGCAGATGATGTTTTGGTTTTGTCATCGCGGGCAAGACATTTCACGGTTTCAAGCCCGTAAACGGGTTTTCCCGCGCGGTTGGACGGACGCTTTTTTTCTCCGGTTTGATAATATAGGCTGTTCCAAAACGCGCCTTATGGCGTCAGTTTTGGAACAGCTTCTTACCCCTGGAGAAAATTGGATAAGCCACAAATGCTAAACTCATAAAGAATTGGCAATTTTCTCCAAAAGCCTGTTCCAAAACTAACCCGAACCGCAGGTTCGCAACCGCAGGTTCGCAACCGCAGGTTCGCGTTTTGGAACAGGCTCAAGAGGCTTTTCAAAACGCGCGTGTGGGCGCCCCTGATGGAAAGAACCTTGGATCCCGTGGAGACGCATAGAATGTCAGGGAAGCCGAACCTCTGGAACCGGCGGCTTTGGGTGCGTAAAGGCGAACGCGCCAGCGCGCTGGCGGCGCCCCCCAATGCGGGGAGGCGTTTCAGTGATGAACGACGACATGCCGCCTCCATGTGGCGTGGGATTACCGTATATAAAAGATGAGGCGGTTCCAAAACCGCCTCGCATTATGGCTTCCTTATCTTTTGCCTTCTTGCAAAATTCTTACTAATATGCTATATTTCTTTTACTATGGAAAAGACAACGCCGCTTTATGCATGGCATGAATCACACGGTGGAAAAATCGTACCGTTTGCGGGGTACCTGCTTCCGGTGCAGTATGAGCGAGGCGTCATAGCCGAACACGAGGCGGTGCGAAACAGAGCCGGCTTGTTCGATGTGTCGCATATGGGAGAATTCGTTGTTTCCGGCGAAGACGCGCTTGGCAATCTCCAGCGCATACTAACCAGCGATTTTTCAAAGATGCCGGTTGGACGGGCGCGTTACACGCTGATGTGCAATGACAACGGCGGCGTCATTGACGATCTTGTTGTCTGCAAGATGGACAACGAAGGGCGGCACCTTTTGGTCGTCAACGCCGCAAACCGCGAAAAGGACGCGGCGTGGATACGCTCCCGCCTTGAAGGTTCAGCGCAATTTGAAGATATTTCCGATTCAATAGCGCAGATCGCCTTGCAGGGCCCGTTGTCTGAACGGATTCTCGCCCGTTTGGCGGCTCCCGCGTCAATTCCTTCCGCGTATTATACGCTCATTGAAAACGGCGCGGTTGGCGGCATTTCGTGTATTGTGTCGCGCACGGGGTATACGGGTGAAAAAGGCTTTGAGTTGTACTGCGCTCCAGGCGACGCGGTCGCGCTTTGGGAAAAACTGCTTGATGCGGGCGAAAACGACGGGCTTATCCCCTGCGGTCTTGGCAGCCGTGATACGCTCCGCCTTGAAGCCGCGATGCCGCTGTATGGACACGAGATGACTGAAGATATTACGCCCTTTGAAGCCGCGCTCTCGTTTGCGGTCAAAATGAATAAGCCGGATTTCATAGGCAAACAGCGGCTTGCCGGCAAAGAAACGCCCGCCCGCATCCGCGTGGGGGTGAGGGTCATAGGGCGCGGCATTGCACGCGGCGGCGAAGACGTTTTTGCGGACGGCGTTGTCATCGGGAAAACAACATCCGGCTCTTTCGCCCCCCATTTGAAAGAAGGCGTTGCAATGGCGCTTGTTCAGCGTGAGTACGCGGCGCCCGGGCAAAAGGTTGAAATAGACGTGCGCGGGCGCAAAGTGGAAGCCGTTGTCGCCAAACTGCCGTTTTATAAACGGTGATGCGCCTGTTCGGCGGCGAATTTTACCGCGGCGGCTTTTCAGATTTGAAAAAAGTTCAATGTTTTGTTAGGAGAAAAAGAGGAGAAAAATATGTATATTCCAGAAGATGCGCGTTATACGAAGTCCCATGAATGGGTTCGTGAAATTGAAGGCGGCGTGTACGAGATCGGCTTGACCGATTTCGCGCAGAAGGAACTCGGCGACATCGTGTTCGTCAATTTGCCGCAGGCGGGCGATGCGCTGGTCGCCGGAACTTCATTCGCGGATGTGGAATCCGTGAAGGCGGTTTCCGAGATTTACAGTCCGCTTGACGGCGAGGTTGCGGAAGTCAACCAAACGCCGCTTGACGCGCCTGAATTAATCAATAAAGCGCCGTATGAGACGTGGCTTGTCAAAGCGCGGGGAACGCTTTCCGCAGACACGCTGCTTTCCGCGGCGGAGTACACGAAACTGATAGGTTAGCACAATGGGTTCCTATATACCGCATACGGTTCAAGACCGCGAAGCCATGCTCCGCGTTATAGGGCGGAAATCCACACGGGATTTATTCGCTGGAATTCCGCGGGAGGCGTTGTACACGGGCGGCGCCGCGCTTCCTCCGGGACTGTCCGAGCTTGAAGTCGCGCGCGCCATGCAGGAGATCGCGGACCAAAACACCGTGTTCAAGAGCGTGTTCCGCGGGGCCGGCGCGTACCGGCACTATATTCCGGCGGCAGTCAAACGCATTACGGCCAACGAGACGTTTTTAACCGCGTACACGCCCTATCAGGCGGAAATCAGCCAGGGGATTTTGCAATCTATTTTTGAATATCAGACCATGATCTGCGAGCTTACAGGCATGGACGCCTCCAATGCGTCCGTATACGATGGAGCGAGCGCGGCTGCGGAAGCGGCGCATATGTGCGCGTCGCGGGAGCGTTCCATTGTATATGTTGCGGAAGGCGCCCATCCCCATATCATTGAAACGATCCGCACGTACTGTTTCGGGTACGAGTATACGGTGAAAACGGTTCCGCTCGCAAATGGAACGCTGGATGGCGACGCCTTGAAAACCATGCTTGCCGAAGAAGGGAGGCGCGTTATATGCCTCTACCTGCAACAGCCGAATTTTTTTGGCCAGATCGAAGACCTCAAAACCGCGGCGGACATGCTTCACGAGGCGGGCGCCCTGCTTGTCGCGGGGTGCAACCCCATAGCGTTGGGGCTTCTCGAAAGCCCGGGCGTCTTGGGCGCGGATATTGCGACAGGCGAAGGGCAGCCGCTTGGGCAGCCGCTTGGGTTTGGGGGCCCCTATCTGGGTTTTATGGCCTGCAAGGCCGCGCTTGTGAGAAAGTTGCCCGGACGCATTGTCGGCGAAACCACGGATCATGAAGGACGCCGCGCATTTGTACTTACCCTGCAAGCGCGTGAGCAGCACATCAGGCGGGAAAAGGCGTTGAGCAATGTCTGTTCCAACGAGGCGTTGTGCGCGCTTACCGCGGCGGTGTACCTTTCGGTGATGGGCGCGGACGGATTAGCCGAAGCTGCCCGTCAATGCCATGCCAAGGCGGTCTATGCGGCGAAGCGTATCGCCGAAATTCCCGGGTTTGAACTGAAATACACCGGCAATTTTTTCCATGAATTCGCAACCGCCTGCCCTGACGTCGCAAAGACGCTCGCCGTTCTTGAGAAAGAAGGCGTTCTGGGAGGACTGCCGTTATCGGAGGCGCTGCCGAATGAGAGCGGCGTCTTGTGGTGCGTCACCGAAATGAACAGCAAAGCTGAGATTGACGCGCTGTGCGATATGTTGCAAAGCGTAAAAGGAGGCGTTTAATGGAGTTGATATTTGAAAAGAGCCGCTCCGGGCGATCCTGTTCAATCTTGCCGGCGCGCGATGTGCCGGACGCGCCTCTTCCCGCTGAAGTGAGCCGCAAAACGCCGCCGCGTCTTCCGTCTCTTGACGAAAACGAAATATCACGCCATTACAGCGCCCTTGCGAAGCGTTCTTTCGGCGTGAACGATGGCTTTTATCCGCTCGGCTCCTGCACCATGAAATACAATCCCAAAATCAATGAGGAAGCGGCTTCCCTGCGCGGCTTTACGGATATTCATCCCTTGCAGAGCGCCGCGACCGTGCAGGGCGCGCTCAAGGTTCTGGACCTATGCGGGAAGTGTCTGTGCGAATTGAGCGGCATGGACGCCATGACCTTCCAGCCCGCCGCCGGATCCCACGGCGAGTTCGCGGGATTGCTGCTTATCAAAGCCTATCACAGAGCGCGAAAAGATGCGGCGCGTACGAAGATCATCATACCGGATTCCGCTCACGGCACCAATCCGGCGAGCGCGGCTATGGCCGGGTTTGCCGTTGTGAACATCGCGTCAACAAAAGACGGCTATGTGGACATTGACGCGCTGAAAGCGGCGGCAGGTCCCGACACCGCCGGACTCATGCTCACCAATCCGAATACGCTGGGGCTTTTTGACCCGAACATCCTTGAAATCACGGATATTATTCATAAAGCGGGCGGTTTGAACTACTATGACGGCGCGAATCTGAACGCCATCGCGGGCGTCGTCCG
>JAIRLZ010000097.1 GCA_031259035.1 Treponema sp.
CGCCGGAGCTTGGCGGTGACGGCGAGCCCACCGGCAGGGGCGCGGGCGCGGGGAGTTACATCCCGGTCAAATTCGGCGCCGGCGCCCCGCCGGACACGATAATCAATACCAAGTGACGCTCTATGAAGGTGTCTGACACCTTTTGCCGCGACGCTTCATAAAGGCGCCGACACCCCTTTTCCGCGACGCTTCATAAGGCGCCGACCCCCTTTTCCGTGACGCTTCATAAAGGTGTCTGACACCTTTTGCCGCGACGCTCTTCATAAAGACGCCTGACGCAACATCATACACGTAAGCCTTAAAAGCTGGGTTTGAGGTTGCAGGAGAAAGGAGCGGAGCGTCGCGCCGTTCCTCCACTCATGCCAGATTATGACACCGGAGTTTGCGCCGCAACGAGCGGGAATCGCCCATTGCGGGTTCCGCATATTGATTATTTTCTCCATTTATTTATAATAGCGCCATACCGAGTTTGAAACAGGTTCGCCATAATAACGAATTATTCATAGAGGCTTTCCCAAAACGCGCAGAGCGACAGTTTGGGGGAAAGCCTCCATATATAGAAGGAAAACAGAGGCGCAATATGCGAGGCATAGAATACCGGGGTCTCACCAAAATAGAAGGGCCGGTCGTCATCACCCAGCGCAGCCGCAACGTAGGCTTCAACGAAGTTGTCGCCGTGTATGACCGCGAAGAAGGGCGCCGGCTGGGGCGCGTGGTGGATGTAAGCGACGAGTGGGCGGCGGTGCAGCTATTCGGTTCAAACGCCGGCTTGTCGACGGACGATGCGCGGGTCGAATTCCTGGGCAAACCAATGGAAATGCGAGTCGGCCCCGGTCTTTTGGGGCGGGTGTTCAACGGCTTGGGAGAGCCTATTGACGGGTGCGGCGCCATTTTTTCGTCAACCTGCATTGATGTAAACGGGCTTCCCATCAATCCCTACGCCCGCGTGTATCCGCGGGACTTTATCCAGACCGGCGTTTCCGCTATAGACGGCATGAACACCCTCATCCGCGGGCAGAAACTGCCGATTTTTTCGGGCAATGGCCTGCCCCATAACCGGCTTGCGGCTCAGATCGTGCGCCAAGCGAAAATCCTGAACGCGGAGGAGTCGTTTGTCGTGGTTTTCTGCGCTATGGGCGTAAAATACGATGTGGCGCGGTTCTTTCTTGACGATTTTGAAAGATCCGGCGTGCTGTCCAACGTGGTGGTCTTTCTCTCTCTGGCGGACGCGCCGAGCCTTGAACGCCTGATAGCGCCCCGTTGCGCGCTCACCGCCGCCGAGTGCCTCGCGTTTCAGGAGAATATGCATGTGCTGGTGGTGATGACCGACATGACGAACTACTGCGAGGCGTTGCGGGAGGTCTCTTCAATACGGGGCGAAGTGCCAAGCCGCAAGGGGTATCCTGGGTATTTGTATTCGGACCTGGCGAGCCTGTACGAGCGCGCCGGCAAAATCACCGGATCCGTCGGCTCAATCACCCAAATCCCGATCCTCACCATGCCCAACGACGATATAAGCCACCCGATCCCCGATCTTTCCGGGTACATCACCGAAGGGCAGATTGTGCTTGACCGGGAACTGTTCCAGCGGGGCGTGTATCCGCCGGTGGCCGGGCTTCCCAGCCTTTCCCGTCTTATGAAGGATGGCATCGGTCCCGGCATGACGCGGGAGGATCACAAGGATGTGGCGAGCCAGCTTTTCGCCGCCTACTCAAAGGTCAAACAGGTGCGCAACCTCGCTTCAATCATCGGCGAAGAGGAGTTGTCCGCGGGCGACAAGCAGTATCTGGAGTTCGGTCAGAAATTCGAGTCGACTTTTCTGACCCAAGACGAAAACGAAAACCGCGACATCGGGCGCACGCTTGATTTGGGCTGGAAGGTTCTCGCCGAGATACCGAGGGACGAATTGCTGCGTATAAAACAGGAGCTTATTCAGAAGTACTTGGACCCGATTTTAGCGGAGGAAGCGGGGAGTGCGAGGATCGGGAGATAAAAGATGCCAAAAGAATCCATTGCGCCGACAAAAAGCAACCTGCTCAAGACGAAAGAGCGGCTTGCGACTGCGGAGGAAGGGTATGATCTTCTTGAACAGAAACGTGAAATTCTCGTGATGGAGCTCATGCGGAAGGTTGAGGAAGTAAAGCTGCTTGAGCGCGATCTGGACGCGGCGGTGGAAAAAGCGTACCCCGCGCTCAAACGTATGTTGATAACCGTGGGGCGCGAGCGCGCCGGCAGAATAGCCAGCGGCATCAAATATACGTTCAACACACGGGAAAAGCGCTTTCAGATAGCGGGCATAAACCTGCCCGGGCTTGAAGTGCAGACGCCTGACCCGGAATTAAAATATTCTCCTGAAAATTCATTTGCGGAATGTGATGAAACCGTGATACAATTCTTCAACCTGTTAAAGATTCTGACCAATCTCGCGGCGGTGAGGACTATCGCGTGGAGGCTTGCGCGGGAAGTCCGCAAGACCCAGCGCCGGGTGAACGCGCTTGAAAAAATGTTGATACCAACGGCGCGGGAAACTATGGCGTATATCGAAGCGTCGCTTGAAGAGCGGGAGCGGGACAGTTTCTTTACCAGCAAACTCTTAAAAAAGAAGACCGGGAAGAGATGAAACCATTATTTTCTAATATTCTAGTCGCAGTTTCGGGTTCTAACGCATCAATTATGGCGGCGAAGTACGCCATCGTTATGGCCAAGCTGTATCGTTGCAAGTTGAGCGCCGTGTACGTGGTTGATACGGCGACTATCAAGCAGCTTACGTTGAGCAAGATTTTCGTGCAGCAGGAAAGCCTTGAATACGAACAAAGCCTTGAGGCGAACGGTATGCGTTATCTTGGGTTTGTTGAAGAGCTGGCGCGTTCCAAAGGCTTAAAGATAGATCGCGAGCTTCGCAAGGGCGCGGTGTCCACGGAGATTCTCTATGCCGCGGATGAAAAGAAAGCCGATCTCATCATTTTGGGCGGCTGGGAAAAAAATCGGAGCGCGCGAGACATTATTGGGCATGACCATCATCAAATCATGGAAAGCGCGCGCCGCTCGGTGCTGCTGGTAAAAGAACCTGATATAGACATAATGTTCAAACAGTTGTGAACGCGCGGCTTCGCGGCTTCGCTTGGCGGGAATATGGGCGTTGCGGGCGGAGCGATTGCGCGTTGAAGAGCGGGGCGTGTCGTCATGGCAAACGGCGCCGCAACGCCGCGCGTTCACGCCCCACCCCCTTCAACTTCCAGCGTCCGCGCATGGACGCGCTGTTGCGCGCCGCCTACGCTTGTCCTGCGGAGCCAAGCACGTCCACGTTCTTGTGCGCGTACATCTTTTTAAGCTCGTCGCGGGCGGGACCAAGGTACTTGCGGGGATCGAACTCTTCCGGTTTTTCGGCGAACACTTTGCGAATCAGGGCGGTCATGGCAAGGCGTCCGTCGCTGTCGATGTTGATCTTGCAGACCGCGCTCTTTGCGGCTGTGCGGAGCTGCTCTTCGGGGATGCCGACCGAATCGGCGAGCTTCCCGCCGTATTGTTCGATTATCTTCACATATTCAACCGGCACCGAAGAAGAGCCGTGCAGAACAATGGGGAAGCCGGGCAGTTTCTTTTCGATTTCCTCAAGGATGTCGAAGCGGAGCGGAGGCGGAACAAGAATGCCGTCCGGCGTCCGGGTTCATTGCTCCGGCTTGAATTTGGCGCGTCCGTGGCTCGTGCCGATGGAAATCGCCAGCGAATCAACGCCGGTTTTTTTCACAAAGTCTTCCACTTCGGAAGGCTGGGTGTAGTGGCTGTGTTCGGCGACAACATCATCCTCAACGCCGGCAAGCACGCCAAGCTCGCCTTCTACGGTAATGTAGTCTTTGCGGGAATGGGCGTATTCCACGACTTTCCGGGTCAAGGCTGCGTTTTCATCATAGGGCTTGCTTGAACCGTCGATCATCACGCTGGAAAACCCCGTTTCAATGCAATCCACGCACAGTTCAAAGGTGTCCCCATGATCCAGGTGCAACGCAATCGGAATGTCATAGCCCAATTCGTGGGCGTATTCCACCGCTCCTTTCGCCATATTCTTCAATAGATTCTGGTTTGCGTATTTGCGCGCGCCGGAAGAAACCTGCAAAATAACCGGCGATTTTGTTTCCACACAGGCTTGAATAATAGCCTGCAACTGCTCCATATTGTTGAAGTTATACGCGGGAATCGCATAACCTCCCTTCATGGCTTTCTCAAACAAAGCCTTCGTGTTGACAAGACCAAGCTCTTTATAACTAGTCATAAGCGCTCCTTTATAGTAGTATGCTTTATGGGGCTTTTATAAAGATTTTATAAAAGCGTCGTGTCTTATTTTATATGACTTGATCCATGTTGTCTATAGGTATATGGCGAAGTTGCGTAAAACTCCAAAAAAAATCTTTGCGGCCGCCGCCGCCGCTCTCGCGTTTTTCATCGCGGGAGCGGCGTTTTACAACCGCCAGCCTGTTCTGATAGTCTCCGACAGACAGTTCAACCTGATTTATGGGGAGCGAAGGGCGCTTATAACGCGCCTCGTGACGCAGGCGCGGTTGTTCCGTCCTGTCAAACAGGCGCTCATTGGGGAGAATGCCGGCGCGGATCTGGTGAGCCTCGCGGCGCAATCCGCGGCGAAAGCGCCGTACTGCGCGCTTTTTCCGTACCGCTACCATGAGGGCGCCGTGTATTATGCCAGAGAGATGCCCCATATACCCGTCGCCGTGCTTGGCGGCGCGGGTCAAAAGGCGCCGGACGGAGTGGCCTTCATCACAACCGATGAGGAGACCGATCTGTACCGCGCCGGAAGATGCGCCGCGATCCTCGTCCAGCCGGCGGCGGATTCGCCGGCGGTGGACGCGCTGGTGGAAACAAAAAACCGCATCATGGTCTTGCAAAGGAAAACGCTTGCGGCAGACCAAAGACAGATTTTTCTGCAAGGCGCGCAAGACGAAGGTTTTACCGGAATGCCCGCATATCTCACGCCCAACAGCGCTTACCGTTCGGCTGGAGAAACCACCGTGGTTGTCATGTTCGGAAACGGAACGGGCTTTTTTGAGGAGAACAAAGACGCTTCGGTGATCCTCTTTTCATGGATGGATCCCGGCGCCACTTCTTCATGGGTGAAAATGGTGTTTGACGACTCTCTCTGGGCGCTGGCGATTCCGGCTGTTGAAATGGCGCGAAAAGGAGAAAGCGGCGTCCTGCCGTCCCAGCCGCGCCTGCTGGACGGTCGTGTAGAATCGCGGGATATTCGCCGGCGGCTCAAGAAAGCGGCGCGATAGCATAGAGGAATGTCCATGAATGGAATTTCATAAAAAAAAACAAGAAAACCTTCAAAAAAGTCTTGAATGGATTTGACAAATATTTCATCACGTACTATAATGATAATTGACTTTGTTTCTTTATAGTCTAAATATAACGATCAACAAAAGGAGTATCTGATGAAACATGACAGTATAAGGGTTTTGTGCCTTATCCTTATGGCATGTATAGCGACAGCATTGGGTTTTGCTGATGAACCTGTCCATTCTTTTGAAACCATCATTTTAGAGACCTTTGATCACAACGATCAGTCTCAATATGATTGGAAAGTGGAGGGGAGCAAGTTCATCGCAAAGACCGATTCTGTAACGTATCCTCGCGTGGCCTATGCCAATGAGTATCCGTCATCACTTTTTCTGTCCAAAGACGGGAAAGATGCGGATGGCAATACTCTTAACAGTTTGGGCATCAACGGAGCTTTTAATCGCAATGGGTATAACTGGATAGATGTGTATCCCATACTCATAGCGGATGATCCGTCGATCGGCAAACAGGCGGGCGATCTCGCGGAAATTCCCATCCGGGGTAAAACCAGTTCCATAAGCCTGTGGGTGTGGGGCGCAAATCTTGATTATTTTGTGGATGCGTATGTCAAGGATTATCAAGGTGTTGTGTACCGCCTGAAGTTGGGCGACATCAACTACACGGGTTGGAGAAAATTGACGGCTAAAGTGCCTGCCAATATGCCTCAATCCCACAAGTCGGCGCCGTATCTTCGCCCCATACGATTGATCAAGTTTCGCATCTGGACGAAACCGCACGAGCAGGTGAACGATTTCTATGTGTACTTTGATCAGCTTACGGCGCTTACGGATGTGTATGAGTTGATTTACGATGGAAGCGCGATTGAAAACTCGGCGAAAAGAGATGACATCTGGAGCAATGATGATGATAATGGAGGTTCTGGTCAATGAAAAAGCTATTTTTTGGTATAGTATGCCTATTGGCTGGCGGGTTTTTGTTTGCCCAGTCCGTCGGCAATATAGACGCCGCAAGCCTTGGCGCAGAGAACAACGCGCAACAGTATCTAAAGGAAATTTCTGTTGATAAATTTGAGTTGGAAGGCTTTTGGCGTTCAGAAATGTCAATTGATCGGGGAGTGACGTTGTCGCGGCTCCGCGATGGATCCCCCGAAGGGAAAGAGCCGCTTGAAAGCGAACAAGATCTCTCCATTTCTGACGTGTACGTTTTAGGCACCAGGGTCGATTTCTATCATCGCGGACCTGCGACCATCAGAATTCTTGCGGAACATCCCATTCCGATTGAGGGAATTACCAAGACCATATCGGTCTGGGCTGCCGGAAGAAATTTTAACCATGACTTGTACGTTGTTATTCAGGACTACAGCAACAGGCAATACAGTTTGAAAATGGGTTCCTTGAATTTTCAAGGATGGCAACAACTTTCCGTTGCTGTTCCCCCTCAGGGGGATGACAGGTCTTTGGGCGGCATTAAACAACAGGATTACCACTTCCCCAATGATACGGGCATTAAGATTGTA
>JAIRLZ010000110.1 GCA_031259035.1 Treponema sp.
CGGCGGGGTATTGAAGATTTCTCCTTGAAATCTTTGCGTATGCGGGGGAACAAATCCCCCGCACCCCCAGTTCTAACCGCCCCAAGGGGCGGGGTATTAAACCCCCAATGGAAATAAAGGCGCTGGAACGCATCAAGGCGGATTCCACAACTTTTGAGTTGTTTCTGTCAGACGTTCGCATGTCCTACACCCTTTTGGAGCGGAATCAACTAATGGTCAAAAGAATGGATTTTTTGCATCACCGAAATTTCTTACATAAAGATGATTTCTTGGAATTTTCACGGATATTTCAGGAGTTAGCGGATGTGTCAAATATAATGGTGGGCAAAGTTATATACAGAAAGAATGGCGGCGTTAAACCCATATATGGCAGTATATCCTGAGTTGTTATCCAAAATGATACGCGCTGAACGTACTGTGTATCCCAAGTTAATTGAATCTTTAAAATTAACGAGTGACAACTCGAAAACCGTATGAAAGATGCGCTGTTTTCACCGGATAAAGTCATGTACCGCTCAGTTGACTTCAAATCACAAGCTGTCCGTTTCACGCGAATCTATATGCCATATTTGAGTTTTCAGATCGGGCATTTTGTACGTGATTATGCGCGAAACTATTCGATGTGTGAAAGTCTATGCGTCCCGCGCGATAGTATCCTTAAAGGATACCGGCTTATCCGCTCACAAGCGGGTGATTATTCCTGACAACGGCGCCCCGCGACAACGCGAACCGCCTCCCGCGCGGGAGGGTTCCTTTTATTCGCAGTGGGGTCTACTACCCGCGCCCTAGGACGGCCGCAAACTTGTTTGTGCGCTCTGTGGCGCGGAGGCTCTTTCTATAGGGGTCTCGTCCCGCAACCGGACGCACTGAAAAGATTAATGACGGCGACGGCTCCACCAGCGTACAAGAAGAAGGCTTCGCCGCCGCCTACGGACTCATGTACCGGCTTGCCGCGGACAGCGCCGCAAGATCAAGCCTCCGGCTCCGCCGGCATCCCGCAACATTCGCCGCTAGACTAGAATCCAACGCGCGCGCCCGCCCACACTCTGACACCGTTGAGATCAAAGCTTTGGACAAAATCACGGGAACGTACGTCAACTCCCACATCAACCTCGATAATACGGAAATTAATCCCGATCATCAACCCATGCTTATAGACAAGCTCGTCATACGCGGTGAACAGATGCAGCAGAAAAACCGGCGTATTGAGTTCCGCGGTCAATGAATAGTTGAAATGCGACTTTCCATCAAGGGTATTCGCCACCGTCAAACCGATAGACGGTCTCACAACCACGATCTTTGTTTCAAAGGGCCTTACATTCGAGTATAGATCAAACCGCACGGGGCGCATCACTTTTATTTCTCCTTCAACGGGATCGAATGTAATATCGTCATCGCTTGGCAGTTTGAATAGATCGTCATCGCCGCTGGTCAAGCCGCCCAGCAGATCGGGGGTGTCTAGAATGTTCCACGGCGAGTTCTCAAATGCCATCCGGGTGCGGTATTGCAAGGACGCAGGGGCGAGCGGGATGCTTTTTATGTTAAATCCCGCGGTGAGCCAATCATATCCATCCTTGAATACATCGTATTCAGCGTTCAAAGACAGATCGAACCCTTTCGCGTCAAACATGGACATATACTCAATGCCATTCGGATCATCCATAAGCGCGTCAATGGAGAACGGGGCGTACATATCAAGAGAGCCGTCTACGGAGAACAACACCTGCTCCCGCTCCATCTTTAGATTATAGGTGAAGCCGCCTTTGGGAATGTACACCAGGGGGATAAACATAGACGGTATGACGCTGATTTTGAGCTGTTTGTTTTGCATAAACCGCGCGTGTATGTCGACCGCGGTTTCCGTATAAACCGCGCCGTAAAAGCCGAACGTTCCGCTTGATGAATGCCCCTCTTTATTGCCTTCTGACAACAGGGTGAAAAAGGATTTAGGCGCCTCAAAACTCACGTCTCCCGCTACAGAGGCTGTTATATCAAACCCCCAGTTCTGCGTGTTAAAATTGATAAAAGCGCCGGCGTCAACGTCAAACTCCGCCACAAATCCGTCCTCTTTTATCTTTTTCAACAATTCTTGGTTGATGCGTATCTGCTTGCGGAATATATCGCCCACGCCGAAGAAATTATTCGCAAAACCAGCGCCGGCGTTGTTCACGCCGAATTCAAAGTACCGGCGGTACGGGTAGGGGACGCCTTTCTTTTTTCTAGGAAGCGGCTCTTCAAGGGGCGGCGCCTCCGGTACGACGTCTTCTTCCATCACCGTATTAGTGTACTCCCCGCTCGCCTCGGCCGCGTCCCGCCGTATTTGTTCAGCCCACTCCTGATTTTCCGCCGTTTGGGCGAATAGCGCGGCGGTTCCCAGCGCCGCCGTTATGATTAACAACACGTGTTTCTTCATCATTTCACTCCTTGTAAGGCGACAGTCGCATCAAGCGCGGACTCAATTTCCGCTATAAGACCAAAACGAAATTTCCCGCCCTCTTTTATAGAAAGCGTGGCAAAATCCTCGTTTCGCTCCTTTTTCAGAAGAATTTCTATTAATGGCGTAAATGGCTCATCCGGATCCAGATCAAACGTAATGGGAATATCTTTTCCCGTGGAATCGGATAAATCTATCAGAACGCCCTCACTCGCCGTCTTATTCTGTTTTATGGCGATGCACACGGCCGGAAAAAGAGAGACGTCGCAGTTGGCAAGGACAAGCGATATCTTCGTTATATCTAAATGACCGGAAACGCCGCCGCTCTTAAACTCATCCCTAATAGGCTCCAACAGGTCGTCATCGCCGATTATGTCGGAAAAGTCAAAGTCTTTTATTTCAAATGTAAGATAGTCGCTTTTCTCAACAGGCTCGTCAGAATCGTTTTTGAAGTACGTCCCCGCCGCATTGAACGGCGAGCCGTGATATTCCAAAGCCAACGGCAGCTTGATAAGCAGCACTGCGGAAATAGTCTTGGACTCCTTCAGATCTTTTTCCTTCAAGACCATGCTTCCCATGTTCAGAGCATATGAGAGCGTCACTTCTTTTCCGGAAAGGGACGTGTTAAGCGTATCGGTTAAATCAATTGCGCCATCATCTCCAGCGTCTTCGTCTGCCAGACTGCTTGGCGGAATTGCTTTATTATATGGCGCGCCATCTGCGGGAAGCTCCGGCGCGTCCGCTTCATGCAACGGTTTGTCATTCACCAGCGTTGCGCCGCCAGCCTCGCTGGTAGACGTAAGCGTTATTTTAGCATCCGATTCCGGCAACCCGCTTGTATAGAAGTACGCTTTAATACTATTTGCCGGAAAGCGCAGTCCCTCCAGCGTCCCGCCTAATTCGGAGAAGTCAAGCGGCAGTTCCTTTTCAAGCGTTCCATTTTCACCCGGGTTAACGGTCGCTTCTGTCCATTTAAGGACAAATTCGGGCGTGATAGTGAGCGTAGTGGCGGC
>JAIRLZ010000117.1 GCA_031259035.1 Treponema sp.
AACTGAAGTTTCTGAACAACTCTATTATTCCTTCTTCCTCTTTACCTATTCTCTCCTTCGGGACCGGCGTACGTCCGCTTCGGCGTTGGCGGCGGCGGTTCCGGCGTTCCGGCGCCGGCGGCCGCGCCATCCGCTGTTCCCGTTGGCGGCGCCGCTGGCGTGGGCAAATACACCACCTGCTGGCGCGGGGCGTCGCTCATCTTAAAGAGTTTTATCCCCTCGTCAGGAAAGTGTTTTTTTACCGAAGCCACGGCGCGTTCAATGCGCCCGGCCTCGGCTTCCTCGCACCACACCACGATGACAAAGTTTTCTTCGGGCCACACCGCGTCTCCCATGCGGGGACCCGATGCGCCGACGCCGAAAACGCCCGGAAAGCGCGTGTAATACGCGGCGGCTTTTTCATGCTGAAAGGCTTCAAGGATATTTTCTTCAACCGAATGATTGGCGATAATCTCAATGCGAATCACAAAGCCCCTCCCTTAAACACGGAATCGTCAAAATCCGTATTACTATCAAGTTTGTCAAGCAAACGCTGCCCGCCGCCTGTATACGCGGAAGCCGCCGCCTTCGCCGCTTTCGCCTGTTTTCTGGTAAGCCCCGCCGCAATGCGTTCCCGGCGGGCTTCGGCTTTCGCCCTGCGCTCATCAGAACGTTTGTTGAAAATAGCGTAAATGATGGGCATAAGGAACAGGGTCATCAGCGTGCCAAATGAAAGCCCGCCGAATACGGTTTTGCCAATGGGGCCGACCATTTCCGAGCCTTCGCCCGGGAAGAAGGCCATAGGAATAAGACCGATGATGGTGGTTAAGGTTGACATGAGAATGGGGCGCAGACGGTTGCCGGCAGCCTCAACGCAGGCGTCGTGGAGAGAATAGCCCCGCTTGCGCAGGAGGTTTGTATAGTCAACCAGAACGATGCCGTTGTTCACGATGACGCCGACCAGCACCAACAGCCCGACTGCGGTGAAGATATTGAACATTTCGCCCGTTATGAAATAAATCGCCACAATGCCAATCGCTGAAAGCGGAATGGTGAAGATGACGATGAACGGATCCGCGAAGGATTCAAAAAGACTCGCCATAACGCCGAAAACTAAAAATATCGCCACAAGCACAATCAGTACGAACTTGCGCATTATCTCCACCATTTCCGAGTTGTCGCCCGCATACTCTATAATCACATCATCTTCATTGGGAATCGATCTGGTAATTTCCGCCCTGACTTTTTCTTCCAGTATATTGAGCTTGGTTCCCGGAGTCACGCTTGCCGTAACATGGATAACACGGCTCTGATTCTCACGGTTAATGGAAAGAGGGCCTGTTCCTTTTTTATAGGAAGCGAAATTGGAAAGCGGCACACGCCCCGCAATCTGACTGGTGACAAATATCTGATCCAATTCGGGCAAAGCGTTGCGATCCGCCTCCGCAAGAATAAGGATCACATCGTAATCGGCGCCGCCGGATTTGTAGCGGGTCGCGGTAAGTCCGTCAATCGCCGCTTTTATTTCGTTTCCCACGGTATAGGTGTTTAAGCCCAAAGAATAGAGCCGCTCCCGGTCGATTTCGATCTCAATTTGCGGAAGTCCATCCGAAAGGGAAATATTAGTCTCCCTCACTTCCGGTATGGTTTTAAGAACATCCGAAATTTGTCCGGCTATCTGTTTTCCTTTTACAAGATCATCACATCTAATGACAATATCAACCGGATTTCCTCCGCCCATCATCATCATGCCGCCGCCCGAGAAGGAGATGACAACCCCGGGGAATTCGTTGAAATGCCGGCGTATTTTCGCCTTAATGTCATCCGCGCTGTCAATGCGCTCTTCATATTTCAACAAATTGATGCGGAGCGAACCGGAATTGCTATTGCTGCCGCCCATCATGCCGCCGCCGCCCGCGTTAAGCACGAGCCGGTCGTAGCCGTTCACCTCTTTCTCGACGATAGCCTGCAACTGCCGCAATGTCGACTCGGTTTCGGCGAGAGGCGTTCCCATAGGAAGAGTGACATTGATAGACACCGAATCCGCCGCTTGCTCAGGCATGAATTGCCAACCGATTTTTGGGATCAGCAGGATGCTCCCGACAAATAGAAGCGACAGAAAGGCGATAACGATGGGTTTATGCCTCAGCGCCCTGTCCACCGCCTTACGGTAGACGTTGTCCAGACCTTTGAAGAAATTCTCAAAAGCCTTGTCCACAACCGCAAGGGGCCCGCGCAGAGATTTTTGCTTGCGGGTGACAAGCGGGAAATAATGGCTTGAAAGCACCGGCACCAGCACCATAGCGACAAAAAGCGAAATCACCAAGGAGATGGCAATGGTAAACGCAAGGCCGGCGAACATTTCGCCAGCCATTTCAAGCAAGCCCTGGAACATTACCAGCGGCGCGAACACGCAGATTGTGGTAAGCGTTGAGGCGATAATGGCGGTGAGCATTTCCGATGCGCCAAGCGTCGCCGCGGAATGGAGCTTCGCCCCCTTTTCGCGGTAATGGTAGATGTTTTCCAGAATAACGATGGAATTGTCCACCAACATGCCGACGCCAAGCACCAAGCCCGCAAGGGTCATAAGATTCAAGGTAAGCCCAGCGAAATACATGAACATAATGGTGACGATGATGGACACCGGAATGCTGATGCCGATGATCAAGGTCGGTTTTATGGAACGCAAAAATATGAAAAGGATAATAATCGCAAGCAAACCGCCTGAAACCGCGGTGGACGTCACCTGATTGATGGAATTTTCAATTTGATCCGTCGTATTGAACAGTTCGGTAATCTTAATGTCTTGGGGAATTTCCCTGGAAATGCGGATGAGCCGCTCGCGCAGCGTTTTTGCTGTTTGCACGGAATTCTTCCCGCTCTGCTTCTGCACCGAAAGCTGCACCGCCGGAACGCCGTTTACCAGCACGACGCTCGTTTCATCGCGGTAGCTTTCAAACACATTCGCAATGTCGCGGAGGTATATGCTGCGGGGCAAATCAACCTGCCCGTTCACCACGCCGCCGCCTTTGTAGGAAATGACCGTGTTGCGGATTTCATTAAGGGACGTGTACTCGCCCATGGTGGTCAAAATGTAGGAAAGTCCGCCGTCCGTAATGGTTCCCGCAGCGGTTTGCATGTTTTGGGACGCTATCATCTGCTGCAACTGGGTGACGGTTAAATTGTACGCCTCCAGCCTGCTCTGCGGGATTTCCACGCGGATTATCTTTTCGCGCCCGCCGCTTACGCTTGCGGTGGCGACGCCCGGAGTCTGTTCAATGCGCGGCACAATGGTGTTTTCCGCGATCTCCCTCAATTCTTCCGGCGTCCGGTTGCCGGTTACCATGAGTCCCATGATCGGGATCATGGACGGGTTGAATTTGAATATCATGGGCGTGTCCGCGCCGGTCGGGAGGTAGTTCCGCACCCGTTCAAGCGCGTCCCGCACCGAGTTTGACGCATCAGCTAAATCAGTGCCGTAGGTGAACTCCATGATCACCGTACTTGAGCCTTTTGACGATGTTGAAGTCACCTCTTCAAGGCTCGAAACGCTTGCCAAGGCGGCTTCCAGCGGGCGCGTAACGCTCCGTTCCACTTCCTCAGGGCCCGCGCCGGCGTAACTGGTCATAACCACAAGGTACGGCGGGTTAATTTCCGGCGTCAGATCAATGGGCAAGTTGACAAGGGCGAAAAGCCCAAGCCCGATAAGCAGGACAAATACAATAAAAATGGTGGTCGGTCTTCCGACCACGGTCTTTGCAATACTCATAAATGTCTCCTAGTGTACGCGGCGCCTACTCGCCGCTTTCCAGAGGTTGGACATGCTCAACCACATTGACGCGGGAGCCGTCGTTTAGCATAGTCTGCCCTTTCACGATAACGTCCTGACCGGGCGCGAGTCCTTCCTGTATTTCAAGCGTATTGTCCACTAAAATTCCAGGCTTTACGATAGTCTTTTTCGCAATCAGGAACGCCGGGTCTTCCGGATCCGTCGCCGTCGTAAACACATAATCTTCCCCAAAACGGGAGACCATAGCCGCCGCCGGAATCTTCACGATATTCTCTTTTTTCTCGGTGACGAGCCGCACCTTGGCGAACATGCCCGCTTTCAGTCTCGAACCGGAATTGCTTACGTTTATCCTCACTTCCATTGTACGCGACGTGGGGTCCACAGTCGGACTTATTTCCGCGACGCTGCCCTTGAACACTTCGCCCGGATAGGCGTCCAGAAGAATTTCGCATGATTGGTTCAGCGCGATTTTTGAAATGAACCGCTCCGCGACATACACCCGCGTCTCAAGAGCGCCGCCAGCCGCGATGCGCGCAAGCGGCACGGATTGGGCGACGGTCATGCCGATCTGGGCGGGCAAAGCCACCACGGTTCCCGCTATGGGGGCGCGGGCTATGCCGGGAACATAGTCCATGCCGGGTTTGGAGGGGTCGACCGCGGCAATCGCTTGATTTCTGACGACACGGCTTCCGGCCGAAACGTACAGGCGGGTGACCTTGCCGGCGACATCGGAATAG
>JAIRLZ010000167.1 GCA_031259035.1 Treponema sp.
GATGATAGGATAGTCGCGGTTGCTGATGCTTTGAATGAAGTACCTGCCGAGACCGGGAATATTAAAGACCGTCTCCACCACGAACCCGCCGGTCAGGATGCCCGCGGTTACGGGACCCAGATACGTGACAACCGGAATAAGCGCGTTGCGCAGCGCGTACTTGAATATGAGCATGCCGGTGGACGACCCGTAAGCGCGGGCGGTTTTGATGTACTCCTTGTTCAGCACGTCAAGCATGGAAGAACGGGTGTAACGGGCGATGGAACACATGGGCGTGAGCCCCAGCGTAAAACAGGGCAGCGCATAACTTATCGCGCCCCGGTTTAAGCCGCTTGTCGGAAAAATGCGCCATACGCCGCCTGCGAAGCACACCAAGAGCGCGGTTGCCACGACAAAGCCCGGAAACGCGATGCCCAAAGTGGTGATCACTTGGAGCAGGCTGTCCTGCCACTTGCCGCGCTTATACGCGGCGACGCACCCCAGTGCAATCCCCGCAAGCGTTGACCAGAGGAGCGCAATCGCGCCGATACGCGCCGACACCGGAAACATTTCGCTGATAATCATCGCAACCGGCCTGTTTTTCTGCATTTTGAGAGACACCCCCATATCGCCCTTCATAAGGCTCGCGATGTAATTTTTAAGCTGAACGGGAAGGGGCTTGTCAAGCCCGTATTTCACTTGCAACTGCGCAAGCGTTTGCGCGGAAATGGCTTTTTCGCCGAGAAACGGTCCCCCCGGCACTGTATTCATCAGCAAGAATGTCAAGGAAATGACAAAAAGAAGAGTGGCAAAGGCTAAGACAATCCGTTTTACAATATAGGAGAACATAAATTTACATTACCATTTCCTCAATGATTTGTCAACGATGCGGATATGCAAAAGTATGACGCTATATGAAAATTCACCGGTTTCATAGTTCATGTAGCCGCCGGTGGCGCCTCGGAGTTGCGCCCGCGCATTTCAGACTAACTATTTTTCCCGCGGCTAGGTTTTTTTCCCTATATAATGCGCGTTGTTTATATGGCACTATTCATATTATAGTTAGACTGTTCCAAAACTTCAGTTTTGGAACAGCTTCTTACCCCTGGAGAAAATTGGATAAGCCACAAATGCCAAGCCCATAAAGAATTGGCAATTTTCTCCAAAAGCCTGTTCCAAAACTAACCCGAACCGCAGGTTCGCAACCGCAGGTTCGCAACCGCAGGTTCGCGTTTTGGAACAGGATCATAGTGTAAAGTATGTGTTAAGATATGGGCTTTTCAAAACCAACCAGAAAAAAGCCCCGCGTGACAACTAATATGAGAGGAGGATGGATGGCTTGATGTGGAAAATGCATAAAGAAACGCCGATTACTATAGGCGTTATTGCCGCGTTGCTGGCGATTTTTCTTGCAACCAGAAGCGGGAATGTGGACTACAGCGCCAAATATACGGGATATGATTTGAAAACCAATGAATCAGGCAGGCAAAACACCTATGCAAAATATCTGGATCGTCATGCGCCTTACGCGGGCGCGGCGGCGGGCGCGAAAGACATTCCAATTGATATTTTTTCTTATACGGCGGCTGAGGGCGCGGCGGAGCTTGTCAATTTCGAGGGAGAGGCGAGGGCGCTGAGAACCGAGGAAGGCGGATTCGTTGAATACAGCGTGTACGTCGAGAAGGCCGGCCTGTACACCATCTATCTGGAATATTTCCCTGTTGAAGCGCGCGGCATTCCCATTGAACGAAGCCTTTTGATCAACGGCGAAACGCCCTTTTTGGGCGCGGAACAACTCGCCTTCCAGAGAGTTTGGGGCGACGCGCCTACGGGCGTAAAAACCGACAATCAGGGCAATGAAATCCGTCCTTCGCAAGTTGAAAAACCGCGCTGGGAAGCGGCGTATCTGAAAGATTACATGGGTTATTTTACCACCCCCTATCAGTTTTACTTTAAAGCGGGCGACAACACCATCCGATTCGACGGCATAAATGAGCCTATGGCGATCCGCGCGATGCGTATAACCGGCGTTGCGATCACGCCGGCGTATGCGGACTACATAAAAAAATTCAATGCCGGCGAATTTCAGAACGCCAATCAAACCTTTATGGAGAAAATACAGGGTGAAACGGCGTTGTACCGCTCCGATCCCTCCCTATACGCGGTGTACGACCGGTCTTCCGGCGCCACTGAACCGGCGAGCGTCGCAAAAATCAAGCTGAACATGATAGGCGGACAAAGCTGGCGCGTTTCTGGACAGTGGATCGAATGGGAGATTGACGCGCCGGAAGACGGCATGTACCGTCTTTCCGTTAAAGCGCGGCAGAACTACAACCGCGGCTTCGTGTCAAACCGCACCCTCCTGATTGACGGCGAAATTCCCTGTCAGGAAGTTGCGGCCATACCGTTCAAGTATAATAACAAGTGGGCGCTGGTTACATTCAAGGACAAAGACGGAAACGATCTGTACTTCCCGCTCGCCAAAGGCAAGCATTCGATCAGGTTTGACATAACCCTTGGAGAATTGGGCGGAATGTTGAATACTATGGAAGAAAGCGTATTCCGTCTCAATGAAATTTACCGTAAAATTTTGGTCTTGACCGGTCCGGAGCCTGATCCCTACCGTGATTACCGCGTGGATTATGTGTATCCAGATGTCATTACGGCGATGGCGAAGGAAAGCGAAATTCTGTACAAGCTGGTTGACGATCTGACCGCCTATTCAGGCGAGCGCGGCGCTCAGGCCGCTTCGGCGCTTACTTTGGCGCGTCAGCTTGAGCTGTTTGTGAAAAAGCCGCATAAAATTCCCCAGATGCTCATAAACTTCAAAGGCAATATCAGCGGGCTTGGGGACAGCTTAAACGGCCTCGCCCAATCGCAACTTGACATAGATTACCTTGTGATAAGCGCGAAAGATGCGAAACTGCCAGTTGTACATGAAAATTTCGCCGTAGCCGCAACGCATGAATTGAAGTCGTTTTTCGTGTCGTTTTTCGTTGACTACAACAATCTCGGCGATGTATACAAGGGCGAAGATGTTGTTGACGTGTGGATGTTAAGCGGGCGCGATCAAAGCGCCATCCTAAAAGCGATGATTGACGACACGTTCACGCCCCTGACCGGCATTAAGGTGAATGTCAAGCTCGTCGCCCCGGACGCGGTTATGCCCGCCGTCGTCGCGGGAACGGGTCCGGACGCGGCGCTTTCGATACCGCAAGCGGATCCGGTGAATTACGCTATCCGCAGCGCGGCGATGGATCTGTCGCGCTTCGAGGGCTTCGACCGCATGAAATCCGAATTCTACGACAGCGTGTTTGTGCCGTTCCGTTATGGCGGCGGTACGTACGGTTTGCCGGAAGCCCAGTACTTCAATGTGATGTTCTATCGTACGGACATTATGGCGGAACTTGGACTCGAACCGCCTCAGACATGGGAAGATTTGATAAACATACTGCCGGTTATTCAGAAAAGCAACATGAATGTCGGCATCCCGTCTGTGGCGACGACAAGCGATTTCTCCAACTTCCTCGCCCAGCTTTACCAGCGTTATGGGACGCTCTACAACGAGGACGGCTCAAGAACCATGCTTGACAGTGAAATCTCGGTTGACGCCTTTGACGCATACACGAAGTTCTTCACCCATTACAAGGCGCCGACGGTCTACGACTTTGTAAACCGCTTCCGCACCGGAGAAATGCCGCTCGGCTTCGCGGATTACACGACGTTCAACACCCTGGAAGTGTTCGCGCCGGAAATCCGCGGATTGTGGGACTTTGGGCTTATGCCCGGCATAAGGCAGCCTAACGGCGAGATCGACCGTTCCGTACCTACAGGTTCGGTCGCCTCAATGATCTTCTCTAACGCGAAAAATCCGAAAGCCGCGTGGGAGTTCTTGAAGTGGTGGGTGAGCGCGGATACGCAGGTGCGGTTCGGACGCGAACTTGAGAGCGTCATGGGCGCGGCGGCGCGTTACCCAACCGGAAATATCAAAGCCTTCGAGCGGCTTTCATGGGGTTCCCATGAAATGGCGGTCTTAAGCGAACAACGCTCGTGGACGGTCGGCACGCCGGAAGTTCCGGGCGGTTATTATGTCAATCGTCATATAGTAAACGCGGTGCGCCGCGTACTGAACGAAGGCGAGGATACACGCGAAACGCTGCTTGATTACAGCCGCACCATAAATGACGAGTTGATAAAAAAACGAAAGGAATTCGGGCTTGAGTAGGCCGTCAAGGAGAGGTGATAAATGAGTTTTAAATCTTATGCGGCAAAGAGAAAAGAACGGTTCGGCAATCTTCTGAAACAAATCGGGAGAGCCAGGACGTGTTATCTTTTTTTGCTGCCTTATGCGGTTGTATTCGCGCTCTTTGTTGTGGCGCCGCTGATTGTTTCTATTTTTTACAGTTTTACCTATTACAACATCCTTGAAGCGCCCACATTTATTGGACTGCGCAACTACATCAACCTGCTTTTGAGCGACGACGTATTTCTGACGGCGGTAAAGAACACCTTTATACTTGCCGCAATCACCGGTCCAATCGGCTACCTCGCGTCCTTTCTGTTCGCGTGGTTCATCTACGAACTGCCGCGCTACATTCGCGCGTTTGTAACCCTGATCTTCTATGCGCCCTCTATTTCAGGGTCTGTGTACATAATTTGGGCGATCATTTTTTCCGGCGACGCTTACGGCTACATAAACGGACTGCTGATGCAGATAGGCATAATCGATCAGCCGGTGTTGTGGCTGACGGATCCAAACTACATGATGCCGGTTATGATCGTCGTCGTCCTGTGGATGAGTTTAGGCACGGGCTTCTTGGCGTTTATCGCGGGGCTTTCCACCATTGACGAAAGCCAGTACGAGGCGGGCATCATGGACGGCATAACGAATCGCTGGCAGGAACTGTGGTATATCACGTTGCCGAACATGAAAGGCATGTTGCTGTTCGGCGCGGTCATGGCCATCACCCAGTCCTTCGGCATCGCGGATGTAACGACCGCGTTGTGCGGGTTCCCAAGCACCGACTACGCAGTGCATACGGTGGTGAACCACCTTGTCGACTACGGTTCAATCCGGTTTGAAATGGGCTACGCTTCCGCCATTGCAACGCTGCTGTTTCTCGCCATGATTTTGTGCAATAAAGCGGTTCAGAAGATATTGAGCCGGGTTGGAACATGAGGGAGAAGAAACGGTGAAAAAGACTCCTAAGAAAAAATTAATGAAAAATCTGAGTCACAGAAGACCAAACCGCTCTCTGGGAGGCGATATCTTTATCGGCGTCATCCTCACGATTTTCGGGTTGTTTTTTGTATATCCGCTCTTGTACGCGATCAACAACGCTTTCAAGCCGCTGAATGAGATATTCCTGTTTCCGCCCAAGCTGTTTGTCCAGCAGCCCACCATGAACAACTTCCAGGATCTGTTCATTATAATGAGCAAATCCTGGGTGACGTTCTCACGGTACATATTCAACACCGTGTTTATCACCTTCGGCGGGACGCTTGGACTTGTCATTCTCGCTTCAATGGGCGCGTTTGTGGTCTCAAAGTACGTGTTTCCGGGCGGCAAACTTTTCTTCTCCATCGTCATTACCACGCTTATGTTTTCCGGTTATGTAACGGCGATTCCAAACTACCTTATTATGACGAGGCTGGGGTGGGTGGACACCTACCTTGCGGTCATCATTCCCGCTTTTGCCATGCCTATGGGCTTTTTCCTGCTGAAGCAGTTCATTGACACCATACCGAACACGCTCATTGAGGCGGCGAAAGTCGACGGCGCGGGCGAGGCGCGGATATTCGTGCAAATCATCATGCCAATGATTAAACCGGCGTGGCTGACGGTTATGATCTTTTCCGTTCAGAATCTTTGGAACGCCCGCGCCTCGAATTTTATTTATTCGGAGCAGTTGAAGACCCTGCCGTACGCGCTGGGGCAGATTATCACCGCGGGCGTGGCGAGAGCCGGCGTCGGCGCCGCGGTCACGTTGTTTGTTATGATAGTTCCTCTGGTCATGTTCGTCTTGTGCCAGAGCAACGTCATTCAAACAATGGCGAATTCCGGCATCAAAGAATAAGGAGGGACACCGACATGAAGTTTCCATTATTTTCAAACTTGTTGGATGCGCCAAAAATGGCGGCGCCAAAGCCGTTCTCTTTATCAAGAATCGTGATCGCGTCCGGTTTTATCCTGTTTTTCCTGCCGTTCGCATCGCCTCTCTTTGCGGACGTGGCGACAAATTATTCGTACAACTACGATTATTGGAACGAGCAAGTCGTTTCACCCGATCCGTACTATGTAAGCGCCTACCTTATTGGAGATGATTTTGGCATTGGGAATTTCCGCGATCCCCAGGGCTTGTTTATCAAAGACAACCGCATCTATATTTGCGATTCCGGCAACAACCGGATAGTGCAGCTTGAGGCGAAACCGGACGGCTCCTATGATCTTACGCGGATCATCACTTCTTTCTGGATTGGCGAAGAGGAAAGCGCGTTCAATTACCCGTCCGATCTGTTTGAAACCAAAGAAGGCGAACTTTTTATCTGTGATATGAACAACCATAGGGTCGTCCGGCTTGACAAGGACGCGAACTATGCCGCTTCAATAGTAAAGCCGCTTGACGAAAGTGTTGACGCGAATGTGGAATTTCTGCCGATGAAAATAGTCGTTGATCATGCGGGGCGTATATTCCTTCAGGCGCGGAACGTGAACAAGGGCCTTATGGAATTTGACAAAAACGGCGTTTTTGTGGGGTTCATGGGGGCGAATAAGGTGTGGGTCAATCCCGTTGACTATATATGGAAGCTGATTTCCACTCAGGCGCAGCGGGCGCGGATGGATTTGTTCATCCCCACGGAATACAACAACCTCTGCCTTGACAACGACGGTTTCATCTATGTGACGAACAGCAGCAGTTGGTACATAGCCTCAATACGCCGGCTTAACGCGATGGGACAGGACATTCTGATACGGAATGGGTACGAAGACCCGGTGGGCGATCTTTCATTCGGCAGTGCGGGCGGCGTCAGCGGATCTTCCAAGTTTATTGATGTGGCGGCTCTGGACAACGACAGTTACGCCTGTTTCGACCGCGTCCGCGGACGCATTTTTATGTACGACTTCCAGGGAAACCTGCTGTATGCGTTTGGCGGACTCGGCAATTACAAAGGCTATTTTTTGCTTCCGGTCGCTCTTGATAAAATGGGCTACTCGCTCTTCGCGCTTGATGCGCGAGCGGCGGCGCTCACCCGCTTCGATTTGACTACGTACGGCGCTCTCATCAATACAGCGTTGGATGAATATAAGGCGGGACGGTATGAATCGTCCGCGGAGCAGTGGGAACAGACGCTGAAAATGAACGGCAACTACGATCTTGCCTACATCGGCATTGGGCGCGCCGCGCTCCGGCAGGGCGACTACCTGAAGGCGATGAAATACTACAAGCTGAAGCGGGACGATAAAGGCTATGGCAAGGCGTTTCAGTTCTACCGCAAGCAATGGATGGAAGAAAATTTATGGAAAATACTGCTTCTCCTTGCCATTGTCATTATTGTTCCCAAGTTGATTAAAGGCATACTGAAATTCCGCAAGGAGGTCATGGAAGAATGAACGGAGCGACTCAAGTAATGGATAAGCCAAAGCGGGCGCGTTTGGGATCAACGCTCAAATATGCGTTGTACGTTATAACGCATCCATTTGACGGCTTTTGGGATTTGACGCATGAAAAACGGGGTTCCCTTGCGGCGGCGCATGTTATCATCGCGGCGCTGGTGGTGGTTGAAGTGTTGCGTCTTACTTTAACCAATTTTCAGTTTATTTCTATAAATATGGAATATTTTAATGTCATCACTGTGGCGCTCCGTATCCTTCTGCCGCTTTTCTTGTGGACAGTCGCCAACTGGAGCCTTACGACCTTGATGGACGGCAAGGGTCGTATCCTTGAAATCTATATGGCGACAGCGTACGCATTCACCCCGTATATTATTATCAATGCGGCCATGATAGTGTTAAGCCAGTTTATTACGGAACAGGAAGGCGCCGTTTATTATGTCTTAACCAGTTTTGCGCTTGTGTGGTCGGTTCTGCTGGTCTTGGCTGCGATGATGATGGTCCATAGTTACAGCGCTACGAAAGCGATTCTTTCAAGCCTGCTTTCTATAATAGCGATGGGCGTCATGGTGTTTATCTTTCTTATGTTTTTTAGTCTTATCAGCGATGCGATAGCCTATTTCATATCGCTGTACAAAGAAATCGTTTTCAGGCTGACGTAGGAGAAGGACATGAAAAAGAATCTTTTAGCGTCGGCCTTGTCGCCGGTATTGCGGGTTTTGCCGGCGCTTGTCATAGCGGGAGTGGTTTTCATTTCAATCTCCTGCAACAAGGTGGAAACGGAAAATAAAAGGATCCAATGGTACGAATGGGACGGCGATGAACAGGAAGTGACGCTTCAAAACGAGCGGCTTGAACTACGGTTTTTCCCCAAAACCACCGGCTTTACGCTGACAGACAAAACCACCGGCGTAGCGTGGCATTCCACTCCGGAAGACGCGGCGGACGATCTTCTCGCGGACGGCTTGACAAAACAGATAGTGCAATCGCAGTTTACGTTGGTTTACTCGGATGATGCGGGCGTGGGCGTAACGCTGTCGAATTCCAGATACAGTGTTGAAAAAGGCATGTTCGAATACGCCGTGGTTGACGGCGGGCTTGAAGTGAACTACACGGTTGGCAATGTGTCGCGTGTTTTCTACATTCCAAAAGCGGTTCGGGAACAGCGCTTCACTGAATTCCTCGAAAAAATGGAAAAATCGGATCGCGACAAGGTTGAAGGAAGCTACCGTCTCTACGACATCAACAGACTGCGCGCGAACGACAACAAAGACGCGCTTCTTGAGTCGTATCCTGACTTAAAAGACGAAAAGGTGTACATCATGAGGGACACCACGCAGGATTTTATGAAGGCGCAAATCGACGACCTGCTTGCCTCGGTTGGGTATACCATAGAAGATTATGAGGAAGACGCCGCGCGGTACAACGCGCCGGCTGAGCCTGAAAGGCCGGTGTTTAACGTAACCGTCCGCTATGAATTGGACGGCAACGCTCTTGTGGTGAGCGTCCCGTTTGATAAATTGGCGTTCAGACCTTTATTCCCCATAACTCAGGTGAACCTTCTGCCTTATTTCGGCGCGGGCGGCGTTCAGGATGAAGGGTATCTGTTTGTGCCGGATGGAAGCGGCGCCCTTATCAAATTCAACAACGGCAAACAGGGGCAGCTTGCGTACAATAACTATGTGTACGGTTGGGACGCGGGCATGTTCCGCGAAGCGATCATCCACGACAACAAAGCTCCGTTTCCGGTGTTCGGCGTCCAGAAAAATGGCAATGCGCTTCTGTGCGTGATTGAAGAGGGCGCTTCCTACGCAAGCGTCAGGGCGGATGTTTCCGGCAGAAACAGCTCCTACAACAATGTATATGGGCAGTACGCCGTCATGCACGGCGCGAGTCTGGATGTTTCGGCGAAATCCGACAAAGCCGTGTATATGTACCAAGCGCAGCTTCCGCCGGGCGGACGGATCGTTCAGCGGTATATACTCTGCGCTGAAGACACCTATGTCGGAATGGCGAAAGAATTCAGGGATTACCTGCTTGCGAAAGACAGCGGGCTAAACGCCACGATCGATGGCGGCGTTCCCATTGCGGTGGAGATCATCGGGGCTGTGGACAAGATTCAGCATCGAGTCGGCATTCCTTTTAATCTGCCATTAAAACTCACTTCATACGAAGAAGCGGAAGGAATGGTGGAAGACTTCGCCGCTTTCGGCTGGAAAAATGTGAATGTCAAAATAATCGGCTGGTTTAACAACGGCGTCGAGCATTCCGTGCCGTCGAGCGTACGCCTGATTTCCGGGTTGGGCGGCAAGAACGCATTCCAGAGACTCGTTTCCACGGCGCGTGACCTTGGTTTCAAATTGTACGCCGAGGGCGACTTCCTCCACATGCGTGATAATGGACTTTTCGACACATTCAGCCTGTATACGGACGCGGCGCGGTACGTTACCCGCAAGCGGATAGAGAGCTATCCCTACAGCTTCGTCTGGTTCGGCGAACGGAAAAACTGGGGCAAGATCAGTTATATGGCGACGCCGCTCTATATGAAAGAACTCATTCAGGGCTTTGATGAAAAAACCGAAAAATTGGGCGTAACAAACATCGCGTTCAGAACAATCGGCGCGAAACTCGGCGGCGATTACTACGAAAAACGGTTTGTAAGCCGCGAGGCGTCCATGAACATACAAAAGGAAACGCTCGCCGAATTAAAACGGAAGGGAAAGGGAGTTCTCGTGAATACGGGCTTTTTGTACACCGCGCCCTACGCTGATTTCATCACCGATATACCGCTTGTGGATCAGGCTTTCGGCATCACCGACGTATCGGTGCCTTTCTACCAAATCGTCTTGCATGGACTCGTACCCTTTGCGGGACGGGCGATCAACCTCGCCGAGGATTACCGCCTTAATTTGTTGAAATCCATTGAGGGCGGCGCCGGCTTGTACTTCAGTTTTATGACCGAGGACAGCGCGATTCTTCAGGAAACGAAATTCAGACAATTCTACGCCAATGAGTACAGCAAGTGGGCGGACGACGCGGACGCCATTTATCAGCGGTTTGCGCGTGATTTTGACGGTTTGTTCAATCAAAGGATTGACAATCATGAAATACTCGCGCCGAATGTAACGCTGACCATATACGAAAATGGAACCAAAGTTTTGGTGAACGCAGGCAAAACGAGTTGCGGCTATGAAGGCAAAAACGTAGCCCCGTACGATTACGCGGTAATAAAGCAGGAGGAATAGATGAGGAGAAATAATCTGACGCTTGAAACCAAAAACGTCATAGCGGGCTATCTTTTCATATCGCCGTTTCTCATTGGATTTCTGGCGTTTATGGTCTTTCCGATTATAGAATCGCTGAGGATGATATTCAGCGATGTCAGAATCGACACGGTGAAGCAAGGGTTTTCCATGACCTTTACGGGGCTGGCAAACCTGAACAAGGTTTTTTTTATTGACGCGGAATTCAACCGTATGCTGGTCGAAGAATTGGGGCGCATGGTGCTGATCGTTCCGGCGGAACTCATTTTCAGCCTTTTTGTCGCGCTGATTCTAAATCAAGAATTCAAGGCGAGGGGATTCGTGCGCACGGTTTTTTTCCTGCCGGTTATTCTGTCATCGGGCGTTATGATTGGACTTGAGACGAACAATACGCTTCTAAACGGCATGGCCGAAATGATACGGGACAGCAACACGATGAAGGCGTCTGTCACCAGCGTGCTTGAGGATATTCTTGTCGTTTCTGAAGGGTCGGGGGATAACGCGGTGTCCGATTTTATGGGCTATATTTTCGCGGTCGTCAATCAGGTTTACGATATTGCGATGGCATCCGGCATACAGATCATTATCTTTTTGTCAGCGTTACAGTCAATCTCGCCAAGCGTGTATGAAGCCGCGCAGATTGAAGGCGCGACTAAATGGGAAAGTTTCTGGAAGGTGACCTTTCCTATGGTGAGCCCTTTGATACTGGTTAATGTCGTTTACAGCGTGGTGGACTATTTCATAAGAACGGATAATACGGTGATGACAAAAATACGTACAACACTTATGCAACGTCTGGAATACGGTTTCGCTACGGCAATGGCGTGGGTGTACTTCTTGGCGGTCATCGTCATTCTTGGCACAGTGGCGTTTGTTATTTCAAAGAAGGTGTACTACTATGAGTAACATATTTAATTGGAAAGAATTCAATAGATTTTTGGAACAGAACCGCGCTTCAAAAGGAATTCTTCTTAAAACGAAGGCAGGCGGCGTTTTATTCAAGGTATGCCGCGCTTTGTTGCTGTTTGGACTTTGCTTTCTTATCCTACAGCCGCTTCTGGACAAATTAAGCATAGCTTTTATGGCGTTGCAGGACCTGTACGACCCGACCGTCATAAGCATACCAAGACACTTTACGCTGGACAATTTCGCGTTGGCGAGTCAATTGATGAACTTCTTTCCCACGCTTTTCAGGACGCTTGTTTTGGTTGTTGTCAGCGCGACATTGCAAATCGCCGCGTGTACGCTCACGGGCTATGGATTTGCGCGTTTTAAATTTCCTCTGAAAAATTTCTGGTTCGCCTGCGTCATGCTTATCATTGTGGTTCCGCCGCAGACAATAATGGCGCCGCTGTACCTGAATTTCCGGTTTTTTGACGTATTCGGCTTTATTCGCAGATTGACCGGCAAACCGATCAACATGTTGAACAGCGTGGCGGGTTATTTGTTGCTGTCGGTTACGGGAATGGGCTTGAAAAGCGGTTTGTACATCTTTATGCTCAGACAGTTCTTCCGCAGTATGCCGAAAGAGCTTGAAGAAGCCGCGTGTATAGATGGGTGCGGCAAGCTGAGGACGTTTGGCGCGATTATTCTTCCCGACGCCGCGCCTATGGTTACGTCGTGCTTTTTGTTCTCTTTTGTATGGCAATGGACGGATTCCTTCTATTCCAGCCTCTTCCTGACGACATATAGAGTGCTTGCCGCCCAACTCGGCGCTGTTTCCGACCGTCTGAGTGAATGGTGGGGGCAAAGTGTTGGTTACGCAAGCGGCGCTTTGCCGCCGGTCGGCTATATGCAGGCGATCATCGCCACCGGCATGTTGATGAGCCTTATCCCAATTATCATCCTGTACCTTATAGCTCAAAAAGCGTTTGTTCAGAGTTTGAGCCGGACAGGTATCACGGGCATGTAGCCTGCATGTGGGAAATTTCATTGAGAAAAGTTTTTTATAGAAGCTGTTCCAATGGTTGGCGATTTTCTTCGGAGAACATCTGGAAATCCAGTGGGAGTTCCAGAGATTTTTATATGGAAAAACACCCTTGTAGGACATTTTTCTATGTCATAGGTAAAAAACCTGATAGCTTGCTTTATGAAATGCTTGTATGGTAGGGAATAGGAGGAAGATATGTCAAGAAAAGCAAAACAAATTGGTGTTGTGTTGCTCTCACTTATGATTGTGGCAGTATTTATTGGATGTCAGAAAAAAAAGGCCGCTGAGGCCGCTGATGAAGCCGCCGTAGTTGTGGAAGCCGCTGAACGCGATCTCGGTGGTATGGAAATCATCTACGGCAACTGGTGGGCTGATTACGATGTAGACACCTACGAGCCGAATAACCCGGCTGACGAAAGAACTCTTGAATGGCGCAAGGAAATTCAGGAAAAGTACAACTTTAAGATGCGGGAAGCGAATGTAGCCACATGGGAACTTATGATGGAAGAAAGCGCATCCTCCATCATGGCGGGTACGCCTATCGCGCAGGTTATTCAACTGCAGCCGAACTGGGCGATGGCGCTGTATGGGCAGAAATTGCTTGCGCCGTTGGATGTGCCGAGCGTTGATTTTACCCAGGATAAACCCATACAATGGAACAGATCTGTTAAGGACGCCTTTACGTTCAATGGAAATACGTATGCCCTTACGGTTGGATATGGCGGCTCACAACACGGCGGCGGGGTGTTTTACAATAAACGGCTCTTTGAAGAAGCCGGTTTGGACCCGAACCTGCCTTATGATTTGCAGAAGTCAGGAGAATGGACGTGGGAAAAATTTCGCGAGATCTGCTCAAAAGTTCAACGCGATGTTGACAATGACGGTGTGATTGACGTGTATGCCACCGCATCAATATCTACCGATGCGCTTGATTTTATTATTGCCAGCAATGGCGCCCGCATCATTGATAAAGATTCCTCCGGTAAATTTGTTCTCGCCACCAATAGGCCAGAATTCCTTGAAGCGCTTCAGTTCTCTTGCCAGTTGTTTCTGGATGGCTATGTCAGAAGCCAACGCCCGGACGAAAACTGGAACTATTTTGAACCGTTGTTCCATGATGGAAAAATCGCCATGCGTATAGCCCAACAGTACGTCGCGCAACAACTTGCTGAGATGCAGGACGACTGGGGGTTTGTACTGTTTCCCAAGGGGCCAAAACTTTCCAATTATCTGTTCAGTCAGGATGAAAACGTATGTATCATTCCCTCAACCTATACGCCCGAAGAGGTTGACAACATCATGTTCGCCTATAAAATGTGGCAGACTCCCGCTCCGGGGAACGATGATGAGAATGCGTGGAAAGGCGCTCAATACAACATCTATCGTGACACCCGCGCTGTTGATGAAACGCTCGTTATGATTCGCGATCCCAACTTCAGCATCTTCAAATACGAAAACCTGCTTGGCGGCTTTACTAACTCAGCCAGAGGTCAAATGGCGTGGAATATGTGGGTTGACGGCGTAGCGCAAAATCCGGCGCAACTCATTGAACAAGTCTCTCCTTCATGGCAAGCCATTGTTGAAGATGCCAATGTGGAACTCCAGTAAGCCATAAACCTATGCCCCCCATTGTTTTTGCCCCGCCGCCTTGCGGCGGGGTTTTTTATTCGCAGTGAGATCTAATACCCGCATTCTAAAGGGCGGCCGCACACTTGTTTGGGCGCTCTGCGGCGGGGAGGTTCATTGCTGGAATGGATTTGACCAATTGAAGCTATTCCAAAACTGACGCCATAAGGCGCGCTTTGGAGCGGCTTCAATTGTCTGCAAAATCGGGTCAAACAATGGGGAAAAAGTCGCCAATTCCTGCGTGGAACGGTTATATATATGGCGTCCGGCGCGTCAACCCTTGACAGTATTCCGCTCTCATTCTATACTCTCAACCTAGATGTATGATCATTACTGAAGAAAGCGCGCGCCGTGTTCTTGTCATGGCGATAGTCAACTGCACCAACGACTCTTTCTTCCCGCACAGCAGGGCGGCTGACGCGGAGGCGGCGGTGGAAAAGGCGTTGCGCGCTGTGGAGGACGGCGCGGACATCATTGACATCGGTGGAGAATCGACAAGACCCGGCGCGGCGTACATAGACGAGGAAGAGGAGAGCAGGCGGGTGCTGCCGGTCATCAGGGGAATCAGACGCCGGTCCGCCGCGTCCATATCGGTGGACACGCGGAAAGCCGCGGTCGCGGCCGCGGCTTTGGAAGCCGGGGCGAACATCATCAACGATATTTCCGCGCTGGAAGACGATCCCGATATGGGGAGGGTCTGCGCGGCGCATCGCGCCAAAGTAGTGCTTATGCACAAGAAAGGCGCGCCTGAAACCATGCAAAATGATCCGTTCTACCAAGATGTTGTTGGGGAGGTCGCCTCTTATTTGAAAGACGCGGCGCAGAGGGCTTTGGATGCGGGCGTTGCGCGGGAAAACATCATACTTGATCCGGGCGTTGGTTTTGGGAAACGGCTGGAAGACAACATGGCGCTCATCAAGCGCCTTGCGGCAATCCGCGCTCTCGGCTATCCTGTGCTGGTTGGGCTTTCGCGGAAGACCTTCATTGGAGATATGACCGGAAGGGGTGTAGAGGACCGGCTCGCCGGTACCCTTGCGGCTAACGCCGCCGCCATTATGGCCGGAGCGGATATCATCAGGGTACACGATGTTAAAGAATCGGTTGATATGGTAAAGGTGTTGCATGGAGTGGCTGCAGAAACTGCTGGCAATGTATGACATAATACGTCCGGCGCTGGACATAACGATCTTGGCGCTGTTGCTGTACATGACGTATGGTCTTTTGGTGAGAACCCAAGCCGTACAGATGATAAAGGGCGCGGGGTTTCTCGCTTTGGTGTATGGTCTTGCGACCTTGCTGAAGCTCACCACGCTGGTATGGATACTCAAGGCGCTGGCTCCCGGACTGCTCATCGCGGTCGCCATTGTGTTTCAGCCTGAATTGCGCAAAATAATCCTCCGCCTCGGGCAAAGTGAGTTTTTCAGACCGAATGCCAAGCCGAATGCGGGGCATCTGGAAGCCGTCATTACGGCTGCGGAAATTCTTTCCCAGAAACGGCGCGGTATGCTTGTCGTGTTTCCCCGAAAAATCAACATCAAGAACATCATTGATACGGGGACAAAGCTCAACGCGGAAATTTCTTCAAGCCTCATCGTCGCCATTTTTGAGTTTGACGGTCCCCTCCACGATGGGGCGATGATCATTCAGAATGAGCGGATCGCGGCTGCCGGATGCTTCCTTCCCCTGTCCGAGCAACAGGACATCAAGAAAAGTTTCGGCACCCGCCATAGGGCGTCTTTGGGCATGTCCGAGCAGTCGGACGCGGTGATTCTGGTTGTCTCTGAAGAGACCGGGTCCATCAGTCTTGCCTTTGACGGAAAACTGTACTACGATCTTTCATCCATAGAAGCCGCTCGAAAATTGCGGGATCTGCTTGAGCATGGGAAACGTAGCGCCGGTGTTGGAGAGACAAGCGTGGACGCTGGCGATGATGCAAACGGCTCATTCGATGGCATTAATCCTATGGAAGCCGCTCCGTTTAAGAAGTAAGAGAGGCGTCTCGTATGAAAACACTGGATTATAGAAAAATACTCTTGAAAGTCGCCGAGAACTGGACCGCCAAGGTAGTATCCGTTGTATTGGCGATCCTGTTGTTTGCGTTTCACAAGGCGTCTTCCATGGAGGAGCGCTTTTTCTCAGCGCCGTTGCATCTGGAAATTGACGGAAGCTATACGCCTTCCAGCCCGTATGACCAGACGATCCGCGTGAGCCTGCGCGGGGAAGCGAACAGCGTCTACCCCATTCTGGAAGATGATGTCATCGCCTACATTGATCTCAAAGGAAAAACCAAGGGGACGCACCGCGTTCCGGTACAGATACGGAAAAAAGGAACCGCTTTGGGCGTCGATCCCCTTGAAATAAAGGTTGAACCCGGGGAAATATCGTTGACCATAGATCATAAGGCAAACAAAATGGTGCAGCTTAAGACAAACGTCAGGGGCAGCCTGCGCAGCGGCTATCAACTTGCGGGCTGGACTCTTGCGCCGGAACAAGCCGTTGTCGATGGTCCCGCAGATGTACTCGCAACTATTTCAGAGCTTTTTACCGAAGACGTAGAGCTTGACGGCTATGATTCGGACTTTTCCATTGTAGTGAACATTTTGAATCATGAACCGCTTGCTATAATACGAGGAGGCGCGACGGTGGAATTCAAAGGCATTGTGCAGGAAATTCTTGCGCAGAAAACCTACGAAAATATCCCCATTAGCCTGAAGAATCTGGATTCCACCCGCTGGACGGCAATCTTGAACATTGAGAATGGAAGCGTCTCGGTTGAAGGCAGGCAGCGCGATCTCGACCGGTATACGGCGCTTGACGCATTCAGCGTGGATTGCGCGGGAATTCAGGAAGCGGGTTCCTTTTCTCTGCCGGTTGATGTGAACATACCCGTGTACCTCAGCGCCACGGCAAGCGCCCCCAAAATGGTTGTCGTTACGGCGCGCGCGGCGGAACTATCCTCCGCCAATCAAACCGGCGGCGACGGGGAAGCGGCTGACGCGGGCGGCGTGATTCTAAAACAAGAGCGCTAAGGAATTGTTATGAAATAAACTTGAGCTGGTCAATGAAACCGGAAAGAACATAACGGCGCTGCATTATCCTTCCGGCGCAGGCACAGGGAACAAAATAGAACACCGGCTGTTTGCGTTTATTTCCAAAAACTGGCAGGGCATACGCTCTTACGAGCGTGGCGCTTGTCGGAGCCCTGATTGGCGCGACCGCCCCTGTTGCCGGATTGACCGTGACGGGTGGTATGGCTGATTTTCACGGCGAATGGAATTACTCTATTGCCGCTGTTTCTTAATATTGTCTAGCAACCTGTTGCACTTGTAGGTTTTTATGGTCTTTTCATTGAAAAGAAC